>JASJBK010000071.1 GCA_030066555.1 Halieaceae bacterium | reverse complement strand
GGCACACCCAGTGCCTTGATGGCGGAGAAATAGCCGCAGCCCAGGCGCTGCACCGCGTGCGCATGTACCACATCGGGTGCGAGTCGCGGCAGCAGACCTTCGATGACCTGGTCGACATAGACGTTCTGGTACTCGTCGCTGTAGCGTTTTTCCGTGGGCAGGTTGATGGAGAGGATCTCCACCGACTTCGCCCGGTAGCGTCGCAGGTTGTAGGCCGGGATGGCAGGATCGACGTGAGTGGTGATCACCGTGACCTGCCAGCCCAGGTCGCGGGCCAGGCTTGCATTGATAGCCTCGGCCACCACCGTGGCGCCCCCGAAGCTCTGCGGAGCGTAGTGCACATTGAGGACCAGCAGCCGTTTGCTCATGGCTTGCTCTCCACGCCCATCTCAGCCAGGGCCGGGAGCACCCCGGGAGCGATGGCCGCCATGGTGTGCTGCGCGGATACTGTCGCCCGGGCGGCTTCGCCGACGCGGTGGCGCAGCGGCGCATCGCCGAACAGGGTCGCCAGCGCCGTACGCCACTCGTCGGCATCAGCGGCGAGAAAGCCGTTCACACCCGGTTCGATGACCTCGCTGAACTGACCCACGCGACTGGCCACGACCGGTATATTGAGCAATGCCGCCTCGTAGAAGCGAATCGCGCTCTTGCACTCATTGAAGCGATCGATCAGCAGCGGGACTACCACGATCTGGGCCCGGGCCAGCGCCGCGAAGTACTCGTGGTAGTTGCCGAACGGGATGCGGCGCAGGCGATCGCCATAGGGTTCAAGACAGGCCGGCACCTCGACATAACCCACCAGCATCAGCACTACGGTGGCGTGCTGTTCCAGCATCTCCGCCAGTACCGGCGCCACCGATTCGAAGTCCCGGTCGTGGGCCCGGGAGCCAGACATATAGGCCACCACGGTCTCCTCGCGGGCCGCCGGCAGTCGATCCTCATGCTGCTCCGCCAGCTGGGCAGTCTCGGCGTCCACCACGTTGGGCCAGATGGCGGCTTCCACCCCCAGCAGCGCCTTGACGCGCTCCGCCATGCCGCGGGTGCTGACGAACTGGTGCTGGCACTCGCGCATGACTTCGAGGTGCATGACAGCGGAGTCCAGCAGCTGTTCGCGCTCGGCCGCCGAGAGCGTCTCGAGGTTGCGATTTTCCCGGTAGGTCTCGGCATCGAATATCGGGTCGTCGATATCGTAGGCCAACACCAGCCCCAGCCGCCGCGCTTCCGCCAGGTAGCCATCGACCACGGGGGAGGACGCGACCCGGTAGAGCAGCAGGTGAGTCGCAGTCTGCATCAGCTGGTATACCCGCACCTGGTCGTCGACGTGGCTCATGTGGCAGTCAATGCCCTGGCCGTGCAGCAACTCCAGTTTCTGCACCACCCGGTACTTGCGACACTGGGGCAGGTCCAGCGGGCCGACGACGAGCACCGACGGCGTGGCAAAGACATCGGCGGCAGGCGCCGGCTCGGCGTCCATACCGGAGCGTACAAACCAGCGTCGGAAACTGCCCCCATAGCCGTGGCCAAAACCCCAGATCACGTACTGGTAGGCCATGACTACCGCGGCGGCGAAACCGTTGCGCCGGGTGTGACTGATAAAGCTGCGCAGGTAGACCGGCAGCCGGGACAGGCGGATAAGCCAGACCTTCACGCGGGCACCACCGGTGACTCGATAAAGCCCCAACGCCGACAGAAGTCGGGGTCGGCGATGATGCTGGCGTAGACCTGCTCGGCGAGCCGACTGTTCTTGCGTCGCATGTAGTTGTGTAGCTGGCGTGTCAGCCAGCCATTGAAGCGGGGCAGGCGTCGCTGCAGGCGCAGCCTGCGCTGCAAACCGATCAGCGTGCTGGAGAGTCGATCCACCCCGTTGAGTGCATCGAGCCGACAGAGCTTGTCGCGAAAGCCGGCGCCGTGGTGATACACCAGGCCGCCGTAGACACCGAACCACAGTGGGTGCAGGTCGCGCGCATTGCTGCGATCCAGTGGCAGCCAGTCGATGTCGCGTTCCTCGAGGGCGTTCAGAAGGCGTCCGCCGACATCGGTAACCGGCTGGCCCTGCAGGTTCTTCCAGTAACCGCCGCCGCGCCAGTCGCCTTCGATCTGTTTCCAGAAACCCACGGTGGTGACGCAGAAACAGGGGTGGGGCTGCAGGTCGCCATTGTTCTCGTAGCGCCTCGCCGCCACCAGCGGGTAGCGCTCCAGGGCGGCAAAGGACTCGGCGAGATCCGCCACCGGGAAGGCGTCGCCGTCGATGAAAACCAGGATATCGCTGTCTGCCGCCTGCTCGCAGATCTCAGCGGCCAGCAGGTTCAACTTGTCCGGGTGGGGCATGCCCTCCTCGGTGTGCACCTGGTCGAACCTGGCGTGGAAGCGTTCGGCCACGTGATTGAGGAACGCGTGCAGGCGGAAGGGATGCCGGCAGTGACGGCGGATGGCGTCCAGCTGCAGGTCGATCCAGTCCTCGGAGCGCCAGTGCACCGTGGCGAAGTAAGCGGTTCTCTCTATCTGAGCCATTGGAGCCCATGAAATCCCAGTGTTGCGGAGCCTGGCTGCCCGGGGTTTGCAAAGCGCCACATTGTACATGAGGCCCCAGCGCCGACCTAGGGATGCTGGCCTCGGGCCGGACTTTGTTTATAATCGCCCCCTTCCTGTCAGACCGTACCATCCATGCGCTTCCGCAAACGCCACGCCGAGCTGGTTTACCACTGCGCTCTCTCGGACCTCAAGCGAGATTCCGACCAGGCCTACCTGGGCATGTTGTGGTGGGTACTGGACCCGCTGATCTACCTCTGCACCTTTTACCTGATTTTCGAGGTGATCATGCAGCGCGGCGGCCCCGGGTTCATTCACTTTCTGCTGACCGGGCTGGTGTTCTGGCGCTGGTTCGACAGCACGGTGCGCCTGTCAGCGTTCAGCATCAAGAAATACCAGGGGATCATCAGCCAGGTCTACCTGCCCAAGCTGCTGCTGCCGCTGATTACCGTTACCGGCAACCTGATGAAATTTTCACTGGTGCTGGTGTTGTTTGCCCTGTTCCTGACCCTGTCGGGACACCCCCCGGGCTCCAGTTGGTTGGCGATACCGCTTTTATTGCTGGTGCAGTTTGTGCTGGTGCTGGGGGCCAGCCTGCTGGTGGCCGCCATCATCCCGCTGATTCCGGACCTGATGCAGCTGGTGAATTACGGCATGACGCTGATGTTCTTTATGTCGGGCATCTTCTTCGACCTCAACAGCGTCGACGAACCACTGCGCTCGGTACTGTATTTCAATCCGATGGCGGTGATGCTCAGTGCCTGGCGGGACCTGCTGCTGGAGGCGTCGATTCCCCCACTCGCCCAGCTGGGCTATGTACTCGCCTTCGGCCTGGTGCTGGGGGCCGTGGGCGCCTGGTTGCTGAACCGCTTTGACCTGCACTATCCGCGGCTGGTGAACTGATGAGCGCGCTGCTTAGCTTCGAAAACGTCGGCCTGCGCTACAGCCGGGATCGTCGCGACAACCCCTGGACCCTGCAGGGCGTCAACTTCGAGGTGATGAAAGGGGAAACTCTCGGCGTGATTGGCCGCAACGGCGCCGGCAAGAGCTCCCTGCTGAGACTGATGAGCGGCCTGATCGCGCCGGATGCCGGTCGCATTCACCGCCAGACCGATTCGATCCTCCTGCTATCGATCCAGCTGGGCTTCCAGCCACACCTCACCGGCCGCGAGAATGCCATGATCAGCGGTATCCTGCTCGGCATGCATCGCGCCGAGGTCAAGGCTGCCATGGATGACATTGTCGAATTCGCCGAGCTCGGCGAGCAGATCGACGACCCGGTTCGTACCTACTCCGCCGGCATGCGCGGTCGACTGGGCTTCGCGGTAGCCTGCCAGGCGCGCCCGGAAGTCCTGCTGATCGACGAGGCCCTCAGCGTGGGCGACCGCGAGTTCCGCGCCAAGTCGCGCCAGTACATGCTGGAGCGCCTGCAATCCGAACAGACCGCGGTGGTGGTTTCGCACGACGAGAAACTCATCGCCACAGAGTGCAATCGGGTCATCTGGCTCGCCAACGGGGGCATCAAGGCCTGCGGCGCGCCGGAAGACGTACTAGAGCAATATCGGCGCTAGCCGCCATCCAGGAGACTTATGCACGCCAGCTCTTTCGAGAAAATGAAGGATTTCCGCGACCGCCACCTCGCCGGCCGGGAGACTGAGCCCCTGGAGATTTACGACCTGGGTGCCCAGGATATCCTCGGTTCCTACCGGCCGCTGTTCGCGGACACTGCCTGGAACTACCGCGGCGTGGACCTGGAAGCCGGGCCCAACGTGGACATCGTCCTGAGTGAACCCTACCGTTGGAAGGAAATTCCATCGGAATCCTGCGACGTGCTGATTTCCGGCCAGACCTTCGAGCACATCGAGTATTTCTGGATCACCATCCTGGAAATCTGGCGGGTGCTGAAGCCCGGCGGCATCGTCTGCATCATCGCACCGTCTGCCGGCAACCAGCATCGCTTCCCGGTGGACTGCTGGCGCTTCTACCCGGACGGCTTCACGGCGCTCTGCAAGTACGTCGGCCTGCAGCCGCGGCAGATCTACACCCAGTGGCAACCCAAGGGCACCTACCCGGACTCCAGCGACAGCTGGAAGGACTCGGTACTGATTGCCGAGAAGCCCGCCATGCCACCGCTGCTGAAGTTCAAGCACAATTTGAAAATGGCGCTGCGGCGGCGACTGTCCGCGCCGGCGGCGTAGCCCGGGGCATCGCCGTGCGCCGCGTCCTGGAAGACCAGCTCGACCTGCCCCTGGGCGAGCTACTGAAAATCATGCAGAAAGGCATGATGCAGCAGTCGACCTACTTTGGCGTGCAGGCCTGGAAGTGCCCGACCGACTTCTGGATCTACCAGGAAATCCTGTATGAAACCCGGCCCGATGTGATCATCGAAATCGGCTGCAATCGCGGCGGGGGCACGCTGGCGCTCCACCACCTGTGCCAGAACCTGGGCAAGGGCCGGGTGATCGGTATAGACATCAGCCTCGACAAGCTGGCGCCCGCTGTGAGGAATACACCCGGCATTCACTTTATCGAGGCCGATGCCAGCCAGTGCTTTGAAGAGGTAAACGCCCTGGTCAAACCCGGGGAGCGTGTACTGATCATCGAGGACAGTTCACACACCTACGACAATACCCTGAGCCTGCTCAAGCAGTACTCGGCGCTGGTGCAGGTGGGAGACTACTTCATCGTGGAAGACAGTATTTGCGACCACGGCCTGGTTATGTCCGATCCGCCAGAGAAAGGGCCTTATGAAGCCATCGAGGCGTTTGTTGCAGACAACCCGGACTGGGTGATCGATCGCGACCGGGAGCGCTTCCTGGTCACCTGGAACCCGAAGGGCTACCTGCAGCGGGTGCGCTAGACCGTCTCGGGGGTCTCGTTCAAAAGCCCCGTGAATCGGCCCTGGTGTCCTACCTGGGCCCGGTGGGATCGATAGAACTCTGCCACATCAAACTCGAGCTCGCCGGAGGCGCAGTCCCCGGCAAAAATCTCCATACGCAACAGGGCGTTGTTATCCGCCCCGGACAGGTACAGCAGGAAATCGAAGCCGAGCCGGTCGGAGACCCCAAGGTCCTGGCGCGCGTAGTGTGCTGCTACATCGCTTCGCGGCAGCACCGGCCGCGACCATTTCCGCACGCCATGCTGGTCGGACACACGGGCGATAACAGCCTCGCCCTTGAGGGACACCGCCCAACCGATCACCCGCAGGGCAATATTGCCGTCGGCATCGCTCTCCCAGATTTGCGGCGGCCGCAGGCAGTACTCCAGGGTCGACTGCCCAGCGGGCAGCACCCCGCCATCGCGGTCATGGCCGGCTCGTACAATCTTCCCACTCCAGGCGTTCACGCTGACTTCCTGCCTCAAAAAATCACAAGACTAGCGTCTTCACTGCAGGCGAACCAGGCGCCCTCCGACTGGAAGCGCCAGCTCAGCCGGTAGTTGCCGCGGCGCAGGCCGCTGATATCCAGATTGCCGCGAAAGCCCACCTGGGCGAACTCGTCGCCGAAGCGCCGCGCCACGTCGGGGCGCGGGATCGCTGCCGCCATTGCGTAAACCTGCTTGCCACCCAACAGCCCCAGCTCTTCAATAGACAGGTAACCCGTGCTGCCTGTACCGGACATCCGCGCCCAGCCATTGAACTCCAGCACCCCAAGCTCTTCCACCGGGATGCGAATTGGCGCGCCGCTGAAACGGCCGCGGTTGACGCTGTCGATGCGACAGTCCACCGGCCCGGCCGCGGCCGCCAGCACGCTGGCAGCGGATTCCCCGTCCAGGGCAGTGCGCCGGAAGGCGTTGTGCTCCAGCCAGTCGCTATAGGCACGATCGCGCTGGTACTTCGACACCGGCACCAGCTTGCCAAGCAGTTGCTCACGAATCCGGGCGTTGTGCGCTTCGAGCGTGTCGGCAGTGACCCGAAAACCGAAAGCGCCCGGGGCCAGGTTCTCGCCATCGGCGAAGCTGTAAATGATGCGCTGGCCGATCAGCGGCCGGTAATGGATTACGTCATAGAAATTCGTGGTGTCCGCCAGCGCGTCGTCGTACACCAGGAAATCATGGAACGGCGCCAGTTCCACCAGCATGGCTTTCAGCGATTCCAGCTTGCCGAGGTTGTGCCAGCGCAGGTTGTTGGCAAAAGTTGGCTGCAGGAACAGCACGGCCTCGATGTCCCGCGACGCCAGCAGTTCAAGGATAGCTACCAGGTCTGCCCGCAGGCGCTCCAGCCCATAGCGGTCCGGCGGGTTGTAGGGAAAGCGGAAAAACGGCTGCCGGCCGTGCGTTTCCGGGTCGGCATCGATATCGGCATCGCAGCTCGGACAAAGGCTGCGACCCGAACTGTCGAATTCATAGGTGATATCCGGGCGCTGCTGGCGCTCGGGCGTAAAGTACAGCGCATCGATATTCGACAGCGGCCGGAACAGGTAACTGAGTGCAAAGCGCCAGCCCGGCAGCCCGGCCACCGCCGGGTGCTGACGACGCAGGTAATCCGTGGCATGGCGAGAGGGATCCAGCAGGAAACCCATCTCGTCAACGGCAATATAGACCCGCTCCAGGTTGGGCAGCTCATCCGCCAGCAGCTGCAACACTTGCAGATGGTCCCGGGGTAGACCCTCGGAGTAGGCAATGTTGTAGGCACCCTCCCCCAGCGTGCGGTAGAACGGGATATTGGCCGCCTTCGACGAGCCGAACAGTAGCGTGGTGATCTCATCGCGGCGCTCCAGCACCGCTTCCACCTTGCGATAGCGCTCGTTGGGAATCACCCCGCGCCAGTCACTGCGCTGGCCGAAGATGCCGTAGTAGTCCTGCACCCAGTTGTAGCCCGGCAGCAGCAGCACGCAAAGCAGCGGCAGCAGCCACCAGGCGCTGCGGGCGCGATCAGAAGTTGAAGTAGATGAATTCACTGCTGCTGGTATTGATGGACAGGGCGAGAACAAACAGGGTCAGGGTGAGCGGCAACATGCGCGATTGCAAGCTGGCGTCGGCGCTGAGTTCGTTGGAGTTACGGGCGCCGAAGCACAGCAGCGCACTGCCGGCAATCAGCACCAGATCCAGGGCGCTGATGGAGAGCGTGCTGGCGGCGGCCTCCCCGCTGTAATACCCGAAGTCGAACAGGGCGCGATACATGGCGAAGGCGGCATCGGCATCGGCGGAGCGAAACAGTACCAGGCTCAGCACGAAGAACAGGAAGGTGATGGCGATGGCCGGGCGCTCTCCCAGGAACTCCATGCGGCCGTGCATGACAGTCACGAACAGTACCGCCACCGCATGCAGTATCCCGAACAGCACGAAATTCCAGCCGGCGCCGTGCCACACCCCCACCAGGACGAAGGTGATAAAGATCGCCACCAGCGGTCGGTTGCCGCTGCGTGCCTGGCCGCGCAGGGGGCCGTAGACATAGCGAGTCATGAAATCGTTGAGGGTAATGTGCCAGCGGCGCCAGAACTCGCGGATATTGCGGGAGCGGTAGGGACTGTTGAAATTCAGCGGCAGGCGGATGTTGAAGCAGCGTGCAGCCCCCATGGCCATGTCGGTATAACCGCTGAAATCGAAATAGAGCTGGAAGGTATAGGCCAGCACCACCAGCGCGACCTCATGAGGCGGCAGCGAGGCGGCGCTGGCAAAGCCAGTGCCCACCAGCGGCACCAGGGCATCCGCGAGCACGGTCTTTTTGAAAAAGCCGACAGCGATCAGGAACAGCCCCACCCGCAGGTTGTCCAGGTCGATGCGCAGGAAGTCGTCCCGGTTGAACTGGGGCACCACCCTGGAATGGTGCACGATGGGCCCGGCGATAAGCTGTGGAAAGAAGCACACGAACAGGCAGTAATTCAGAAAGCCCGGGGCGGCCACCTGGCCGCGGTAGGCGTCCACCAGGAATGCGATCTGCTGGAAGGTGTAGAAACTGATGGCCAGCGGCAGTAACAGGTGCGACAGTGCCAGGTCGGTGCCCGCCAGGGTATTGATGTTCAGCACCAGGAAATCGGCGTACTTGTAATAGCCCAGCAGGCCCAGGTTGAAGGCCACACCCAGCAACATCACCGGCTTGCGCGAGCTCGACCCGTCATCACGGCGCAGGAAGCTGCCAATACTGTAGTTGACTGCGATAGATGCCAGCAGCAGCGGCAGGTAGCCCAGTTTCCAGTAGGCGTAGAAAAACAGCGAGGCCAGCACCAGCATCAGGCGCGCCAGGGTCGCTCGACCGGTCAGGCTGGCGAGCAGGAACAGGAAGAATACCGAGGGCAGAAAGACGGCAAGGTATTCGAAGGAGTTAAACAGCATGCCCGGGAAGGCGGTCTTGCCGGTCCGTTGGAATTGTTTGTCGCGGATTTTAGAGTAGAATCCCGTAGCGCTCAATTTGGCGACAGCGCCTGCGGCAAAGAACCAGCCCCGATCCACAACCCGGCGAGATGCATGACCCTGCAAACAGCTAAACTGCCCCGCACTCCCGAGGCCGGCAGCACGACCTCCACGCTAGAATTCTGTTTTGACTCTCCGCGGCAGTGGACCTTCATTCACAAGCCCCTGCGCGTACAGTTTCGCGGCTGGGCCGCGAGTTTTGGTGACGGGCCGGCGAAGGTGCTGGTGACCGCCCCTGACGGCAGCGTGTCCGAGCATGCGATGAGCGTGGCGCGCACCGATGTGGTGGCACATTTTGCCAACCAGTCTCGCGAGGTCGCCGAGGACTGCGGCTTCGACTTCGAGATCGAGATTCCCCCGCAGCGCGGCGAGGACTACGTGTTGCAGTTCGAGGTAGTCAACGACAGCTTCAGCTCCGGCCCGCTGGAGTTCCGCGCCCGTGATTTCGGCTCCATGCGCTGGGAGCAGGATCCGGCAGCGCGGGAGGCCGATACCAGTCGCGGCAACTACAAGGACACCTGGAACGCAGTGTCGGACAATGTCAGCGACGCCAAGATCTCGGTGGCGGGCTACACCGACGAAGCCGAATTCGAGCGCACCTCGAAGTTCACCCTGCAGGTGTTGGAACACACCGTCGGCGTCAACGCCGACGACACCATCCTCGAAATCGGCTGCGGCGTGGGACGCATGGCGCGCACACTGGCGCCGCTGTGCCGTCGCTGGATCGGCGCCGACGTGGCTGAGAACATGCTCGACCACGCCCGCACCCGCACCAGTGACCTCGACAACGTCGATTACCTGTCGCTGAATGGCTGGGACCTGTCAGGCGTCGAGGACAACAGCATCGACATGGTCTACTGCACCGTGGTGTTCATGCACCTGGACGAGTGGGACCGCTTCAATTACATCTGCGAGGCGATGCGGGTGCTGCGTCCCGGCGGCCGGCTCTATGTCGACAACTACAACCTGTTGTCTCGGGTGGGTTGGGACTTCTTCATGAAGAACATGCTGGACTACCACCCGATGCAGCGGCCCGCCAATATCAGCAAGTCATCGACACCGCAGGAGCTGTCGCACTTCCTGACCATGGCCGGCTTCGAAGACGTCCAACACCACACCGACGACAACGACATGTGGGTGTACGCCTGGGGCCGGAAGCCCGGCTGACCCCCGGTGGCAGACGCCCAGCGAAGCGAAGCGCTGCGAGACCTGGTCAACAGCGGTCTCGAAATGCTCAATGCTGAACAACTGTCGCAGGATGCGCCCCTGGCCATAGTGGTACTGGGCGCCGCCCGGGGCGGCACCTCTGCGGTAGCCGCCACCCTGGATGCACTCGGTGTCGCCATGGGCCGCGGCGCACTGCCTCCGGTCTTTGAAGACCTCGAACTGTCACTGGCCATCGAAGAGGGTCGCCGGGCAGATGCCGAGGACCTCATTGCCAACCGCAGCGCCGCAACACCCTGGGGCTTCAAGCGCCCCGGCTACAGCCGCTTTGCTGCTGACTATCACCCGCACCTGGGGAACGTGCGTTACGTGGCCATCTTCCGCGACCCGCTGGCCACCGCAGTGCGCGCCCGCCTGTCCAGTGAGGCAGACCTGCTGGGCACCATGCGCCGCACCCTGGCGGAATACCGTCGCATCAAGGATTTCCTCAAGAGCTGCCAGGCGTCGGCACTGCTGGTGTCTTACGAGAAAATGTTGGAGAACCCCGCCGCTTTCGTCGACGCGCTGGCGGACTTCTGTGGCTGCCCCGCTGGCGATCGCGAGGCTGCACTAGCCTGCATCCAGCCCAGCCCGGCGGACTACCTCGACCATACCCGCAACAACAAGAGCCGCGGCCGGCTCGACATTGTCGAGCGCAAGCGCATTCGCGGCTGGGCACAGTACCTCACGCATCGACGCCAGGCCGAGGTGGCGATCGAGGTCAACGGGCGTGAAGTCGCCCGGGTGCCCGCTGACCAGTACCGGGAAGACCTGGCAGAGATGGGCATCAGCGCTGATGGGCACTGCGCTTTCGACGTCGTCCTGCAGGAACCGCTGCAGGCCGGTGATGTGGTCCGCGCGGTAGTCACCGGCGACCCCTTCGACATAATGAACAGCCCGCTCACCTACCGCCCCTCCAGGGGCTGGCTACAGCGGCTGGCCTCACGGCTGGGGGGTACCCGGTGACTGAAGCACTGGCATCCATGGTCAACGACGGCATCGCCAGCCTTGGCGCACTTGCGCCCCGCGAGCAGCGCACGCTGGTCGTGCTGGGCACGGCCCGCGGCGGCACGTCTGCGGTGGCCGGCGCGCTCGACCGCCTGGGGCTCTTTACCGGCGCCCTGTCAGCGGGGCCGGTATTCGAGGATGTGAATCTCGCCAATGCCATAGAATCCGGTGACGCGGAGCAGGCCCGCGAGGTCATCGATACCTATAATGGCGAGCACCCGGTGTGGGCCTTCAAGCGACCGCGCCTGCTCTATCATGTGCAGGATGTTCATGCACTGTTCCGCAACCCGGTCTACATCGTGGTGTTCAGGGACGTGTTCGCCGCGGCGCAGCGCACACGTATCTCCGGCGGCGTCGATATCTTCCTGACCATGGACAAACTGCTGGCGGACAATGAGCGCATTATCGATTTCCTCGACAGTACACAGCCCAACGCCCTGCTGGTGTCCTACGAAAAACTGATGGCCAACCCGGCACTATTGGTAGACCGCCTGATCGACCTGCTGCCGCAGCCCATCGACGCTGAAGCGCGCCAGGCCGCCATCGACTTTATCCGGCCGGCGCCCGAGGATTACCTCGACGCCACTCGCACCACCAAGGCTTCCGGCGCCGTCACCGGCATAAGCCACGACCGCGTACAGGGCTGGGCGCGCTACAACTTCCCACTGAAACCAGCGGCTCACCTGGAACTCAGTATCAACGGCGAGGTGGCGGCCACCACCGTGGCCGACCTCAGCGCAGAGTTACTCAGCAGCTGCGACCAGCAGCTCGCGAAGATGCCCGCGGACCTTCAGTGCGGCTTCAGCTTTGAACTTGCGGCGGGCACTCTGGCCAGCGGCGACAGCATCTCCATAAAGGCCAGCGAGGATATCGCCCCGCTGGAAGACTGCTCGCTGCAGGTCGACCTCCCGGCTTTCGGCGCGAGTGAGGCCCATGACGGATAACCGCCTCAAGTACCAGCGCGAAATCGCCGAGGGTGCCGAGGACTCATTGTCCAAGCTGGCGGCCCGGGTACCCCAGGGTGCGACAGTCATGGACCTGGGTGTCGGCAGCGGCGAGCTGGGCGCCTGGCTGGTGCGCGAGAAGCAGTGCACCGTTGACGGGATCGAGATGTCGGCAGAGCACATAGCGCGGGCGGCGCCCCACTACCGCAAGCTCGAACAGGCAGACCTTGAGCAGCCGGACGCACTGGCGAGCTTTCCAGAGGCCAGCTACGACCGCGTGGTCTTCGCTGACGTCCTCGAACATGTGCGCGACCGCGAGGGTGTACTGCGGCGCGCCGCGGCCCTGCTCAAGCCCGGGGGCGAATTGCTGCTGTCGGTGCCGAATATCGGCTACGCCGGCGTGGTGCTGGAGCTGCTCGAGGGCCGCTTCGACTACCGGGACGAGGGCATCCTCGACGATACCCATGTGCGCTTCTATACCCTGGACTCCCTGTGCAGCTTCCTTGAATCGCTGGATTTCACGGTGGTCGAGATCGACACGATCACGCGACCGCTGCACGCCACCGAGTTTGCCAGCTTTGCACCTGAGCTGTTGCCCGTCTCGCTGTTGGAGGCACTGCAGGCGCGCCCCGACGGGCTGGTCTACCAGTACATCCTGCGGGTGAGCACCGAGGACGGCGAGCCTGTCGAGTACCAACCGAGTACAGGCATCATCAATCGTTTTGAAACCCGACTGTTCTGGATGAGCGAGGGCGATCTGCAGCACGGCGAGCACAAGCTGCAGCGCCAGTGGGCAAGCCTCAACGACGACGACAACCGGCTCAGCTTCAGCATCGAAGACGCCGCGGGTATCGAAGTGCTGCGCTATTTCCCTGTCGACCGCGCCGGCGTCGTGCATCTCAAGCGTTTTGAGGTACAGGCTGGCGATACCTCGGTCGACCTGTGTGCCGCCGCGAAACTCGACGGCGCCCTCACCCAGAACCTGGTGGCTCATCACGAGGGCGGCAGCTACCAGCTGCTGTGCCAGGGCGGCAACGCCTGGTTCGAAGTGCCGCTGGAGCCACTGCTGGGCGCGGCCCCGCCACGGCATATAGACGTACACATCGAGCAGAGCTGGCCCGTGAGCCAGGACTACACGGCCCTGTTGGCGGCTTTTGCCGACAGCAACCGGCAGCTCGCTGAGCTGGCCGACCAGCTGGTGGAGCAGCGCGCCCATCGCCGCGGTCTGGCCGGGGAAATCGCCCTGCTCAAGAGCGAGTTGGAGCAGCGCGAGGCCGACGCGGCAGGCGGCCGGGCGCTGCACCGCCTGGCAGGCGCTGCCAGGGACCTCGCTGCCAGACTGGCCAGGCGGCTGCGCTACGGCCCGTTTACCGCGCGCCTGAAGCTTGGCGCGGTCACCAACGGTGAACGCCAGGACGGCGACTGGTTGGCCATGACCGGCGACAGCGGACACCTGTACTACCCGGTACCGCCTCATCTTGCAGGGCGTAAGGTGTACTTCAACCTGCGCTACGAAAGTGCCAAAAAGCTGTGGGGCCCCAAGCTCTACGAGGTGATCGACGGCGAGCTGACTGAAGTCAAGGCGCCGATACACGAAGACCGCGGCGGACGGGATATCTTCGGCACGCTCGAGCTGCCCGAGGATCTGCAGGGCCTCGTACTCGCACCCAGCCGCCTCGACAGCCGGTTGCGCGTCAATTCCTTCGCCTTGCGCCCGCTGGGCGCCCTGATGAGAAGCCTCGAGGACCACTGGCACTGGCTGTGGTTTTATCGCTGCTTTGGCCCGGCCTGGGTGTGGCAGCGGGCGCGGGAAGACTTTGCCATCTGGTGCGAGGATTTCCCACGCCTCGGCACGCACCGGGAGTACGCCGACTGGTGGGAAAGGTATGGCCGCACACCACCCGAACAGCTGGCAGAGCAGCGTCGGCTCGCAGCGGGGCTGGACAGCGCTCCGACTATCTCGGTGGTGATGCCCACCTACAACACGCCGCCGGCGCTGCTGGAAAAAGCCGTGAACTCGGTGCTGCGCCAGACCTACCCACACTGGCAGCTGTGTATCGCCGACGACTGCTCGACCCGCGAGGACACCCGCACCCGGCTTGAGACGCTGGCAGGGAAAGATGAACGCATCCGCGTGCACTGGCGCGACAGCAACGGCCATATCAGCGCCGCCACCAACGATGCCATCGCGCTGGCCGATGGCGACTACGTCGCCTTCATGGACCACGACGACGAGCTGACGCCGGACGCCCTGTACGAGGTGGCCCGGGAACTGCGGGAAGCACAGCCACCCCGGCTGTTGTACTCGGATGAGGACATCGTCGACGCCGACGGCAAGCCGATCAGGCCGCACTTCAAACCGGACTGGAATCCTGACTACCTCGGGTCCATCAACTACTTCTGCCACCTGGTGGTCATGGACCGTGCCCTGCTGGATGAGATAGGCGAGCTCCGGGAAGGCTTCGAGGGCGCCCAGGACTACGACCTGGTTCTGCGTGCCAGTGCAGCGCTCGAGGCGGGGCAGATCAAGCACATCCCCAGGGTGCTGTACCACTGGCGCGCGGTGGAGGGCTCTACCGCCGACGACATTGAGCACAAGGACTATGCCGTGGAGGCCGGTCGCCGCGCCCTGGAAGATCACGTCCAGCGCAACGGCCTGGATGCCGAGGTAGAACTCTCGGAACTGGGCATGGCCTACCGCCTGCGCCACCGGCTGCCTGAGCCGGCGCCCAGCGTCGATATCCTCATGCCGACCCGCGATTCATTGGACGTGCTTTCACACTGCGTAAGGAGCGTGCTGGAACGCACCGATTACAGCAACTACCGGCTGACTATCATCGACAACGGCAGTCGCGACCCGGCCTGCATCGACTACCTGAAGCAGCTCGAATCCGATGAACGGGTGCGCGTGCTGCCCTACGATCGCGAGTTCAATTTCTCCGCCATCGTCAATTTTGGCGCCGCCCAGTCGGACGCCGAACTGCTGCTGTTGATGAACAACGACATGGAAGTCATCAACGGCGACTGGCTCACCGAACTGGCCAGCCAGGCCGTGCGCGAGGGCATCGGCGCCGTGGGCGCCAAGCTGTTCTTCGCCAGCGACTATATCCAGCACGCCGGCGTGGTGCTGGGTGTCGGCCCCGATGCCGTCGCCGGTCATGCCTTCCGCGGCTTCTACAAGCACGAGACCGGCCACATGGGCCGGCTGCGGCTGGTGCAGAACTACAGCGCCCTTACCGCGGCCTGCCTGGCTGTGCGCCGCGAGGCTTTCCTGGAAGTGGGCGGCATGGACGAGGAAAAGCTGGCCGTGGCTTTCAACGACGTCGACCTGTGCATGAAACTGGTCGATGCCGGTTACCGCAACCTGTGGACACCTTACGCCCAGTTATTCCATTTTGAGTCTTTCTCGCGGGGCCGGGAAACGGGCGAAAAGCGCCGGCGCTTTGAACGCGAGCGCGACTTCATGAAGCAGAAATGGGGACGACGTCTG
>JASJBK010000056.1 GCA_030066555.1 Halieaceae bacterium | reverse complement strand
CAGGTCCGGATCGAGGTTGCGCTCCCAGTAGTCCCACAGCGTGGGGGCATAATCCCGGAGGGGAGGGCATGCGATGCCCGTGCCCTTGAGAGCGCGCTCGGTCTCGCGGTTGTCGTAGCGGGTGGGGTAGTTCATGAACATGAGCACGGATTCCGGCAGGCCCATGTCATTGAGCATGGTATTCACGATGCGCTTGACCGGCGGCAGGTTGGCGAGCGTATCCCGCACCACGGAGGGTATGAAGCCGAACATCCGCGAGTCGATGCGCATGCTGAACTGGGGCGCATGCCCGGCATCAGCGAAGATGTTCATTACCTCGCCCATGCTGTAGTGCTCGGGGTCTGTCAGGTGGAAGCACTGACCGTCGCGATCCGGCTGATGGACGATGTGCTCCATGGCTTGCACAACGTAGTCCACCGGCACGATATTGAACTTGCCCCCCTCCAGGCCCACCAGGGGCACCCAGGGCGGCAGGGCGCTGCGCAGCTTCTGCAGCGACTTGAAGAAGTAGTAGATGCCGTCGATCTTGTCGATTTCCCCGGTCCCGGAATGGCCTACCACCATGGCCGGCCGGTAGACGCGCCAGGGCACCTGGCACTCATTGCGCACGATGCCCTCGGAATCGTGCTTGGTCAGGAAGTAGGGGTGGCTGTAGTTCTCCGCCTCCTCGAACATGTCTTCGCGGAACACGCCCTGGTACAAGCCGCCGGCGGCAATAGAGCTGACGTGATGGAAGCAACCGGCTTCCAGCGCGCCCGCCAGGCCCACGGCGTTGCGGGTGCCATCGATATTGGCGGCCTGCTGGGATTCCAGGCTGGCAGAAATATCGTAGATGGCGGCAAAGTGGCAAAAGTGCTCCACCTTGCCGCGCAGTTCTGCCAACTGCCCATCATCCAGGCCAAGGTTGGGCTGGGTCAGGTCGCCGGTTACCGGAACCAGGCGCTCGCCCAGCTGTCCCAGTCGTTGTGTGAGCGCCTCGAACTTGTGCTCTGAGCCTGCGCGGGTCAGCACATAGATATTGCCCTCGCGCTGTTCGAGTTGCTCCAGGAAGAAACGACCAATGAATCCGGTACCGCCGGTGATGAAATAGCTCATGAAACGCCTGCCTTTGTCTTGTTATCAAAGCCGATTGTTATTCTGCTGCCCGGGGGCCTCATGCCCCATGGTTTTCACCAGTATAGGCGGCGGTTCGGCAACCTGCGGGCGGTGTTTTGCAGCAGCGGGGTCGTATTCGCGAGTCGCTGCTCTATCACAGTTGCGCTACTATGGTGCAAAACCCTAGTACCTGGCTCATGGCAAAGACGCTCTACCTGCTGCGCCACGCGAAATCGGCCTGGGATGACCCCACCGCATCGGATCGCGAGCGCGGCCTCAACCGCCGCGGGCGGCGCAATGCACCGCAAATGGGCCGTGCACTGGCCCTGCGCATCGCTCCGCAGGCCATACACGTCAGCCCCGCCCAGCGCGCCCAGCTGACGCTCGGCGGCCTGCAGGATGGCTGGCCGGCACTCCAGGGCCTCTCCCATGTGACCGATGAGAACCTGTACACGTTTTCCGCTGACGAACTTGTCGACTGGTTGAGGAGCCGGGATGACGCTGGGGACCCTCTGTTCCTGATCGGCCACAATCCGGCCTTCACCGACCTGGTGAACTGGGTCTGCGGTGAATCTTCCCTGGACAACCTCCCCACCGCGGGTTTCGCCCAGCTGGCGCTGGATATCGACGCCTGGTCGGACCTGCAGCCCGGCTGTGGCCGGCTGGTCGACCGACTGTTCCCGAAGGAGCTGGATCGTTGAGACTGCAAGCGCCGCCGGCAGTACTGGCAGCCGTCCTGCTGGGAGGCTGTGCGAGCGCGCCCCAACCGGAGCTGGCAGAGTCCATTGAGCGGTGCCCCACGCCGCGGCCGCAGGTTTGCACTATGCAGTACGATCCGGTCTGCGGCGTGCTGGGGAACGGCGAACGCAAGCAGTACTCAAACGGCTGCTCGGCCTGTTCTGATTCGGCGGTCACGGGCTATCGGGCAGGCCCCTGTGAGTAGAGTGGTTACTAACTTGCAGGGCGCGGTCTGGCGGTTGTTCAATGCCTCCGTGTGGGGTAGAGTGCGGCGCCTGAAAATCGACAACACCGCACTACAATCTCGGAGATAACATGACTCTGACCTCGCGCATCCTGCTCGCCATGGTCGCCGGCATCCTGCTGGGCTCGGTGCTCAACCTTGCCACCAGTGCCAGCTTCATGCCTGAGGCCCTCGAGGGTTTTATTGACACCTGGCTGGTCGGTGGCCTGTTTGACGTGGTCGGTCGGATTTTTGTGGCTTCGCTGAAGATGCTGGTGGTTCCGCTGGTCTTCGTTTCCCTGGTGTGTGGCTCCTCCCAGCTGGGCAACAACGCCCGTATGGGGCGCATCGCCCTTCGTACTATAGGCCTTTACCTGTTTACCACCGGTATCGCAGTCACGGTGGCGCTGACCATCGCCCTAACGGTCAACCCGGGCATGGGCGTCGAACTGCCGGGTGAGGCGAATTTTGTCGCCAAGCAAGCGCCGTCGATTGCCGACGTGATTGTTGGGATCGTGCCCTCCAACCCGATTGCGGCGATGGCCAACGGCAACATGCTGCAGGTCATCGTGTTCGCTTTGCTGATCGGTTTTGCCATCACTCGGGCCGGCGAGGCGGGTACCCGGATCTGTCGGTTCTTCCAGGACTTCGAAGTCCTGATCATGAAGATGGTGGCCATGCTGATGCTGATCGCACCCTACGGGGTGTTTGCCTTGCTGACCAAGCTGTTCGCCCAGCTGGGCTTTGGGGCCATTGTGGATCTGGCCAAGTACTTCCTGACCGTGTTTGGCATCCTGGTATTCCACGGGCTGGTGATCTACAGCGCGCTCCTGAAAGCATTTGTGGGCCTGCCACCGTCGGTGTTGCTCTACAAGATGCGCTCGGTCTGGGCGTTTGCCTTCAGTACCTCATCTTCGGCAGCCACCATGCCCATCACCCTGCGGGCCGTGGAAAGGCGCCTGGGCGTCAAGCCCTCGGTTGCGGGTTTCACTATTCCCCTGGGGGCCACGGTCAACATGGACGGCACCGCTATCATGCAGGGCGTGGCCACAGTGTTCATCGCCCAGGTCTACGGGGTAGACCTGTCCATGGGGGATCTCGCGGCTGTCGTGCTGACAGCAACCATGGCGTCCATTGGTGCCGCCGGTGTGCCCGGGGTCGGCCTGATTACGCTGGCCCTGGTGCTCGAGCAAGTCGGGCTGCCGGTGGAAGGCATCGCCATGATCATAGGCGTCGATCGCCTGCTGGATATGGTACGCACGGCGGTTAACGTCACGGGTGATGCCACGGTGTCACTGATCGTGGCGGAACTGGAAGGCCAAGTCGACAAGAGTGTCTTCGGTGACTGGCATGCCGATGTAATGACGGCTGAGAACTACAGCACCGACGGCGACCCGGAGCGGCCTACTTTCCTGGAGCAGATCGAGGAAGCCGAGGCCGACGATGAGCCCCTGCGACCGCCCCGGCGTGCAGCCGGAGACGGTTAAGAGCCGCGCAGCCGGAGACGGTTAAGAGAGTCGTCGCCTGAGATAGTTGAGGGCCGTTCCGCCTGAGACGACAGAAGGCGCTAGGCTGGCTTGCCGACCTTGAGTCTAGCGGCCACCTGCTCAGCAACCCGGATACCACTGAGATACGCCCCGTGCACCGTCTGGTAGTGCGGTGGCGGAGCAGTGGCTTCGCCGGCGAAATACAGGGTGCCCGAGACTGGCTCGCTCAGCACCTGACGCTGGCCGTGCCCCCCGGGCCGGGTAAAGGAATAGGAGCCCAGGCTGTAGGGGTCGGTCACCCAGTCCTTGAAGTGATACCAGCGCAGTTTGTCGACGATGTCCTGCTGGCCACTGGCTTCCTGCAGCCAGCGCAATACTCGGGCCAGGCCTGCCTCGGGGCCGAGGTCACTGAGTTCCTGCGCGGCCGCACCCGCGAACCAGCCGATCACCGCATTGCCGCCCTCGCCCGGTGGGTGTGGAAAGCCAAAGCTGATGCGGTCGGCATAGTCGGACCAATAGCCAGGGGCCGCATCGGCGCCCCAGAAAGGCTCTGAGAACATCATTGGCACGACCACCGCCTGGCCCATCTCCAGGCTGTCAATGGCGCGCTGAGTGGCTGCCGGAACGGCGGGCTCCAGGTTGACGCCGCCGCTCTGCAGCACGCCGATCGGTACCGTGAGGATCAACTGGCGGCAGGTCAGGGCAGTAGTGACACCGTTGTACTTGTAGCGAATCCCGGCCAGGCCGGGGCGGTAAAAGATGTCAGTGACCTGGCTGTTGAGCTGGATCCTGCCGGAATTGTCCGCCGCCATCCGCTCCGCCAGCTTGCTGAAGCCGCCGATCACCTGGAAGTCCTGGTCGTGCCACTCATCCCACAGGGCGCCATCCTTGATCACGGCTCGCGCACTGACCTTGTCGGGCTCCGCCGTCCAGCTCAGCGCCTCTGAATACATCATTTCCCGCTCGCGGGGGTCCGCAGTGAGTGTCTCGATAAACGTCTGGTAGGACACATCGGGGCCAATTTCCGAGGCCAGGACTTCCCGGGCCTCTTCTTCCAGGGCATCCAGCCTGTCCCAATCGGCGTTGCTGTTGTCGAGGAAGCGATGCCTGGGTTCGACCCCGTCGAACAGGGGCCGGGTCTCCAATTCGTATTGCTTTAGCAGGTCCCAGACATGCGCCTGGCTGCCGTGCACCATCTGCGCGCCGATTTCCACGCCGTGGGATGGCAGCAGGTCCTTGTCGCGCAGGGTCAATAGTCGGCCGCCGACGCGGTCCTGGGCTTCGAGAACGATCACCTTGAGGCCCGGTCCCGCCTTGCTCAGCAGCTGGGCGGCGGTCATGCCGGCAACGCCGGCACCGACGACGACCACGTCATAGTCAGCGCCGACGGCAGGTAGGGCGGATCGCGCTCCCAACAGGCCCAGGCCACTGGTTGCGACCGCCATTTTCAGTATGTCTCTGCGGCGGTATGGGTGCATTATGAAACCCCGTTCACTCACCTGAACTATAGTTTATTCTTATCGGCCTGCGGCAGCTAATCCTGAATTCGTGAGATCGGTCGCGTACCGACTCAAACGGCCTGCGCCTGTCGATTGCATGCTCGAGGCCACGCTGAAGCGCTATGGAGTTATGCGTATGTTCCTTCAGTCAATCCACATCTACCCGCTCAAGTCCGGCCGTGGGCTCGACGTCGACAGTGTCGAGCTTGATCGCTTCGGGCCGCGGGGAGACCGGCGCTGGATGCTGGTCGATGAGGCCGGTCGCTTCGTGTCTCAGCGAGAAGAGGCGGCCATGACACGGCTGTCGGCGGAGCCCATCGCGGAAGGCCTGCGGCTGGCGGCAGATGCCGATGTCATTGAGGTGGCTATTCCCACCGATGAGAAGTTGCTGTTCGTCGATATCTGGGAAGACCGGGTACCCGCCCGTGACGCCGGTGCCGAAGTGGCCGGGTGGCTGGAGCAGGTGTTCGGTCGCCCCCTGCGCCTGGTCTACATGGGAGAGGAGTGCCAGCGCCACGTGGATGGGCGCTATGCGAGCCAGGGTGAAACCGTGAGTTTTGCCGATGGTTTCCCCCTGCTGTTGATCTCCGCCGGCGCGCTGGACGAGCTCAATAGCCGCCTGTCGCAACCGGTCAGCCTGGATCGCTTCCGACCCAACCTGATCGTTGAAGGCTGCGAGCCACACGCGGAAGACGGCTGGCGGCGCATTCGCGTGGGCAGCGTCGAGTTCGAGGTCGCCAAGCCCTGTGCGCGCTGCGTGGTGCCTTCACTGGATCAGCGCAGTGGTGAAAAACACCCGGAGATCCTCAGGGCCCTGGCCGGCTATCGGCGCGGCGAGGATCGCCAGGTGTACTTCGGCCAGAACCTGCTTTACCAGCCCGGTGGCCGGCTCGCCGTCGGCGACAGCGTCGAGGTGCTCGGCTAGCTTGCCTCAGTCCCCCTTGTAGCTGGGATCGCGCTTGTCCAGGAACGCGGAGACCGCTTCCCGGTGGTCATCCATCTGGTGGCTGATGGCCTGCAGGCTGGCGCTCATGTCCAACAGGTCCTTGAGCTCCATGCGCTGGGCGGCTTTCAACAGGCGCTTGGTCATGCGCACACCGCGCGGCGGCTTGGCGGCAATTTCTGCGGCAATGGACTGCGCCCGGGGCAGCAGTTCCTCGTCAGCTACCACTTCCATGAGGATCCCGTACTCCAGCGCCTCAGCGGCCTGGATGAGGCGCCCGGTCAGGGTCAGCTCTGCGGCGCGCTGGTAGCCGGCCACCCGCTGCAGGAACCAGGCGCCCCCGTCACCGGGAATGATGCCCAGGTTGATAAAGGTCTCGCCCAGCAGTGTATTGGGGCAGCCGATGCGGATATCGCACATATTGGCCAGGTCGAAGCCGGCGCCGATTGCGGCGCCATTGATGGCGGCGATGGTGGGTACCTCGATATCGTGCATCGCCAGCGGGATGCGCTGGATGCCCTGCCGGTATTGCTCCTGGATCTCGGCGGCGGCGCCGCCGAACATGCCCTGCTGGTCGCGCATTTCCTTGACGTTGCCGCCCGAAGAAAATGCCTTGCCGTCTCCGGTAATGACCAGCGCCGACACCTCCCGGTTGAGGTTGGCCCAGGCCACGGTTTGCACGATGTCGTCCACCAGTCCGGTACCGGTCAGGGCGTTGCGGACATCGTCGCGCTGGAAGGTGAGGGTAGCGACCCGGTTCTCGAGGGTCAGGCTGGCGTCGGTCAGTGTCGGTATCTGGCTCATGCGGGCTCTCTCCTTGAGTATGGCTGCAAGCTTAGCAGCATCACCGTAGGGGTGCCTGTGCTATGATCTCGACCCCCACAGGCCACAGTTAGCAGCATGTCGATCAAGGTTTCCATCGTCCCCGTCACCCCCTACCAACAGAATTGCAGCATCCTCAAATGCGAGACCACAGGCCGGGCCGCCATCGTCGACCCTGGCGGTGACATCGACCGGGTGCTGGCGGCGGTAGAGCAGATGAATGCCACGGTCGAGAAGATCCTGCTGACCCACGGCCATATGGACCACTGCGGGGCCTCTGCGGAGCTACGCGACAGGCTGGAGATACCGATCGAAGGACCGGCGCAGGGTGACGCCTTCTGGATCGACAAGTTGCCCGAGTGGTGCCGCATGTCGGGACTGCCGGAAGCACCGCCCTTTGTGCCGGATCGCTGGCTGGAAGACGGTGACACGGTGACCGTCGGTGAACAGACCCTGAAGGTATTTCACTGCCCGGGGCACACGCCGGGGCACGTGGTGTTCCTGCATGATGAGCAGCGCTTGGCCTGGGTGGGCGACGTGCTGTTCCAGGGCTCTATCGGTCGCACCGACTTCCCGCGCGGCAACCACGCCGAGCTGGTGAGTTCGATTCGCGACAAGCTGTTTCCGCTGGGAGACGATATCACCTTCATTCCCGGCCATGGCCCTACCTCCAACTTCGGCCACGAGCGCGCCACCAATCCCTTCGTCGCCGACGAAAACTATGGCTGACGGCGATGCCGACGCGGCCTTGCGTGCCGAGTTCCACAGTCAGACCGCGCGCATAGCCTGGCACGACCTGCAGCCTCACTACGCCCGCGGCGCGGTGGTGCTGGTGCAGGAAGGCATGGACCTGGTTGAGGTGGCCATCCAGCTCAGGCGGGACAATAAAGCTCAGTTCGAAGCCTGGATCGCCAGTGGCGAGGTGGCCGGCGTGACCGATGAGGTGGCTAAGGCCTGGTATGACAGCAATCCTGAGGTTTGGGCGGTGGTGGTAGCGCCCTGGGTGCTGGTGCAGGAAACGCCGCCGCAGCCGGCAGCCTAGCCGGCCGCGCCTGGCCGGCCGCGCCTGGCCGGCCGCGCCTAGCGCTCCGTCTTAACCGTCTTGATCCAGTCCCCGGCGCGGGGCTCACCCTTCGGGTAATAACCGTTCATCAGGCGAAGCTTGTTCTCGGCGTCGGAAACGCGTACGCCGCGGGCGATACTGGCCATGGTGTCGCCTGGCTCCGCTTGCACCCAGACCATGGTCTGGCGGTTCTCCGGCTCGCGCTCGGTGGGCTTGATGGGACGAAAGCTCTGTATCACTGTCAGGAAATCCTGGTCCAGCGCCGTGAAGTCACCGCCGGTGGATTCACCCTGGAACAGGTAGGCCAGGCTGCCCCGATAGGCCATGGCCACGCGCCGGTTGCCACTGTTGTCGGGCGCCACGCCGGTATGGCCGGTCAGGCCCTCCAGCACCAGCGGCTCGCTCTGCATCAGGTCCGGGGCTTTCACCTGTTCTGACAGGAAAATACTGGGAGACGTGCCCTTGTTGTAGCGCTGCAGTGTCAGGGTGAGCCTGCCGCTGCCGTCGTCGGCACTGATGGTAATGGCACGGCTGCCGCGCTGAACGCTCCAACCCTCGGGCACCTTGAAGGTGAAGCCCAGCTTATTGTGATAGTAGCGGTCTTCCTCGCGTTCGGCGGCTGCGCTGCTCTGCCCGTAGGCCAGGCCCTCGGTGTACTTGCGCCATTCCTCCGCATCCGGGGGCACCAGGTCGTAGCGCGGTTCCAGGTCTGCAGCGGTACGGATTACCTGCTGCAGGCGCTTGTCGTTGCGAGGGTGAGTGGCGTATAGCCCGTGGTAGGACTGGGGCTGGCGACCGGCGGCCTTGGCGCGGGCGCGTTGATAGGTTTCCTGGTCCTTGAGTACGCCGATCACGTCCAGCAGGGCGTTGGGGTCGTAGCCGGCGTTGTGGAGGTACTCTGCGCCCTCGCCGTCGGCCTCCAGCTCCATCTCGCGGCCGTAGCCGCGCACCAGGCTGGTGCCGTACATGTTCGACGCCTGGGCGAGGTCGGCGCTGCCCGTGGTTACGTAGGCGAGCTGGGCGAGAATGCTGTTGGTGGTGGTGGCGGTCTTCTGGCGTACCGCGTGGCGGGCGGTAACGTGACCGATCTCATGGGCCAGCACGGCGGCCAGTTCTTCCTCGTTGTCGAGGTATACCATCAGCCCGCGGTTGATGTAGATGTAGCCGCCGGGCAGCGCGAAAGCGTTGATCTGCTCGCTGTTAATAACCGTGAAATAGTACTCGATGTCCGGGCGGTCGCTGGTAGCCGCCAGCTTCTGGCCGACGCGATTGACGTAGTCCTGCAGCGCCTGGTCCGGGTAGGCGGCGCCTTCTTCCATCATCTTTTCGTGGGCCTCGCGGCCGATCTTGATTTCCTGGCTCTCCGACATCAGCACCACGTTGGTGCCGCCGGTGGCCGGATTGGAGGCGCAGCCACCCTGCAGCAAGGCCAGTAATGGCAGCGCCAGGTAAGCCGCGAATCTAGTAATCGTCACTGAAAAACTCCAGGAGCTGGTCGCCCAGCCCGTCACAGGCGGTACCCTGCACCGGCGCGATAATGGGAATGGGAACCACCACCGCGGGCATGTAGGACTGCCCGGAGGCCTGGGTACTCATGCGGCCGACCTCTTCCTGGTCGGTGAAGTCCCAGATGGTGGCCTCGTAGTTACTGTCGTTGCCCCAGGTACCGAACCCGAAACAGCCGGCGCCGCCGGGGCCGATGCCGCAGGTCATGGAACCGGCGCCACCGGTGCGGACGGTCTCACCGTCAATCCACACCATGTACTCAGTGTTCATGGCAGCCAGCTTGTCGGCTACCGGCGGTATATCCATCATGCGCTTGATATCGGCGGGGCGCAGGGGCGCAGTGCGAGGTTCGAACCAGGGGTACAACTCGTTCATGAACTCGAGTTCTGACATGATGGTGATGGTGTCGTCGCGGCGCTGGATATGCTTGCCGACGCACTCAATGAAGTCGGGCTCGGTTTCGTAGTCGCTGGCGTGACGCCGGCCCATGATGACGATCGAGGCGTCACCTACCAGGTCCGACGCTTCGGGTCCCTGGTACAGTACCTCGTCAACGGTCGATGTCACGCAGCCCTGCAGCAGTGCCAGCGCGACCAGCGCCGGTGCAAATCTTGAAGTCATAGGGTTTCCTCCTCGGCGTCCGCCGGTATCGCCATTGCCCCACCGTCTTTGGCCGCCTGCTCCAGGGAATCCATCCAGGTACGTACTTCCGGTACCCGGGTGAAGTTCATGGCAAAGTTGGCACCAGCATCGCGCAGTGCCACCACCGCGGCAAGATTGACCGCCGCCTCGGCGGTCTGCAGGAAAGCTGTGGGTGTCTTGCCGTAGGAGGTCATCGACCACTCGGCCAGCAGCTCACCGTCGGGCGCATACAGCTCATAGCGATAGCGCATCCAGATTTCGAACACGTTGATCTTGGTGTGATTGGGAATGGAGTACTGCAGCTCCTGGACATGGGGCACCAGTACGGCGTCCAGGTCCTGTTCCATTACGGTGTCGACCCGGTCCCGGCGCGGCAGCTCATTGAGCATGACGACTTCTTCAAACATGCCCGGCAACAGGGTGTTGTACATCTCGATCTGGGCCTCGCCGGTGCGCACGATCCAGTCGACTTCCTCGCGGCTGTCGGCCTCGTCGTAAAACTCGTGGCTGCGGAACTCGGGGTCGTAGTAAACGCCGATCTTCAGCGGCAGCTTGTCCAGTACCGGGGTGGGGAACTGTCCCTGTACCTCGACCTGGTTGGCGCAGCCGGCCAGCAGCACAGCGGCAACCGCCAGCAGCTGGCGGCCGGTGCGGGAAACAGCGCAGAAAGCGCTAGCGGAAATCGTTGAGCCCAACAAAGGTCCCTCCATTCCGGTGCGTCAGCTCTCTCATCAGCGTAGCAAAACGGATTCCGGTCGTCTGTAAGTGACGCTGCCGGGCGAACTGCACCGGGAAGCCCACGGCATGAATCCTGACCAGGCGATTACCCTGGTCATCGGCACGGTTTATGCGATCTACGGTCGTGACAACCTGCTGGATTGAATCGCCGGTGAACTCGTCGCCAAACACGTAGATGCTGATCTTTTTATCCGGCGCATAGAAGGTGCGAATCGCCTGGGTGATCCCTTCAACCGGGGACGAGTTGCTGAACACGTTCCAGGTGCGCAGGCGGTCCATGATCACCTTGCGACGGCCCGGGGTGTCAGGAATCCACTGGCCCCGGTAGCGGGAGAACATGTACTGCCCCATATCATTCATCACCTGGATGCCTTTGACCTCGGGGTAGATGCTCAGCGTGGCCTCGAACTCGCGCAGCATGCGATCCCAGCTGTAGGAGAACATGGAGCCCGAGGTGTCGATCACGAAAATAATGTACTCGCTGTCGACCGGGATGCCGCCGATCAGGTTGTTCTTGCTCTTGTACTCCAGGCCCAGCAGCCGCTTCATTTCCTCGCTGAGCTCCTGGCGGGCCACCGCCAGCTGGGTCTCGACGATGTCGTTGGAGTTGGTCTGCAGCGCCAGGGCGTCGTGCTGCGACTTCACCGCTGCCAGTCGGCCGCGCAGGATAGCGATGCGTTCCTCGTTGACGCTGAGTTGCTCGTGCTTGGCATTCAGGTCGCGGTTGAGAATGTGGGTTTCGCCGCGCAGCTCGAATAGCTGCTCCTGCAGCGCCGCGATACGCCCCTCGAGGTTGATGGCCGAGGCCTCGATGATTTGCGGCTGCACGGTCTTGGTGATCATCAGCAGCAGAATCACTGCGCCGAAACCGCAGCAGATCACGTCCAGGAAAGACAGGCCGAACTCCTCGGCCATGCGTCGCTCGCGTCGCATCAGGGCCAGTCCTCCGCCGGGCTCAGGAACGAGCCCGAGGTCCTTTGCGCCAGTTGCCAGAAGGCCGACGCCGCCATTGGGTCGCCCTCCATGGGAAACAGGATCACGTTGACTGGTATCGAGGCCGGCAGCATGCCGATCGCGCGCTCGAACAGGCGCATCCGGTCACGGCCGTTGATGGTGTTGCCCTTGGGCGCGGTGGCACCCTGGGTGGGCAGGCCGTCTGTGATCAGGAAGATGTTGTCGGGCATGGGTGTCATCTCGATCGCGGTCTGGAAGGTATTCTCCAGGCTGGTGCCGTTGTTGGGGACCAGTTCGTTGAGCGCAGTGACCACCGAATCCAGCTGCTCCTGGTCGCCGACATCCAGCCAGCTGCCTTCGGTGCCCACCAGTACCGGGACTGCCTGGGTATTGAAGGCGTACACCTGGTACTGGCTGCTGACCGGCAGCTGTGCGGTCAGCCAGTCGACCGTGTCCACGGCGCGCCGCCACTTCGCGGCCTGGCGCTTGACCGGCTCGCGCATATTCCTTAGACGAATAATGTTGACCAGTTCCTCAGCCAGCATGCTCGCTGAGGTGTCGAGCAGGATCATGATATTGCGACCGCCGAGGTTGAGGCCGGTCAGGTATTGGCGGTTGCCGTCGCCGACAAAGGTACGTGCATTGACGCCGCCGGTGTCCTCACTGGCAGCCTTGAGTTTCTTGACCTCGTCCTCGAGCTGCTGGATTTCCGCCTTCAGGGTCTCGATGTCGCTGCGATCAGTAAAGCCGTCCTTTTCCAGGGTCTCGACCTGGGCCTGGTATTGCTCGATCTCTTCGCTGATGCGGGTGGCCAGGCCCTGTGCCTCGACGATCTCGTAATCCACCTCCGAGATGGTATTGCGCAGTTTCACCAGGCCTTCCTTGCCCTGCAGGACTTCTTCTTCCAGCAGGTTGGTCTCCGACATCAGGTCGGCGTTGAGCTCTTCAGTCTCGGTAATGATGGCGTGATCGATAATCAGGTAGACGAGAATCACCGCGCCAAAGCCGCAGGACATAATGTCCAGGAAGCTGAGGTTGAAGGTGGATGTCTTGCGTTTGCGTACCATCGTCCCGTGTGTTGATTACCGCGCGTTCCGGCCTCAGGTTTCCCGGCTCAGGCGCCAGATGGTGCCGTCCGGTAGTTGTAGCAGGTCGCCGTCACCGAGCTGCGTCTCCGCCACCAGCGCCCGTCCATTCAGCGCCGGTGCCGGCCCCGACTGGGGCTGGATGGAGAGTCCGCCGTCCCTGAACTCTATTTGACAGCGGCTGGGCGCGATTTGTTCAGGTTCGGGCTCGGGTTCAGGCGCAGCGACCGGCGCCGGCTCGGGCACCGGGGCGCTCGCCGCTGGCGCGTTTGCCGGCAGGCTGGTAATGAAGCGAATGCCGGTGGCATCGGCCAGCACGCGATCCTGGTGGACGTCGACGCCGGCGCTGACTGCGGTCGCCTCACACTGCACGGCGTCGGGCAGCTTTTCCCGCAGGGAGGGCAGGCCGTTGAGGGTGGCGCCCAGAAAGACCTGGGCATCACCCGCCAACAGGGTACGCAGGATGCGCTGGTAGTGGCTGTCGCAGGCCTCCGCCAGGCTGGCTCGCTCGACCCGGGCCTGGCGGCCGTCAAACTCGACATTGGTTTCACTGGCACTCAGCAGCTTCTTGAGTATGCCGGGCAGTGCATCGAACAGCGCCTGCTCGTCCCGTGCCGAGTGGCGCGGGTCGAAGCGGGTCTGGCGAATGAAGGCTTCTGCCACCGCGCGTGCCAGGCTTTCCTGGAAGGCTAGCCAGCCGCTGCCGGGAATCGGCACCATGTTGTCGCGCACGATGCTGCCGGCTTCATAGCGCATACCGGTCAGCAGTGCCTGGTTGAGCTGCAGCTCCACGTGCCAGTTGTACTCGCTGACGGCCTGCCCGGCGGTGGCTGCAACTGCGCGGTCAGCGAGACCGGCCACGGAAAACGGGCACTGTTCGACAATGCCCAGCAGCAGCGCCAGCTGATCGTGTTGCAGGCTACCCGGCGCTGCCAGCACCACCTGGTCAGGTCGGCCGCCGGCCTCGTGAATTGCCAGCAGGTGCGAGTGCACCAGGTCGGCGGTGTGACGGCTGGAGCCAAAGGCCGGGGTCAGCGGTTCGGTATCGAGCTGTGACCAGTAGCGGTGGTTGATCTGGCGCGGGTGCAGGCGGGCCTGCTGGCGCGCCGGCTCGCCGAAGCGATAGCTGTTGCCCTCAAGCAGGGCGTAACCGGGGCTGGAAAGCGCCATCTCACCATCGCGCCACAGGCCGAGGCTGGCATCGTTGATGTCGAGTATCGGCAGGTTCACGTCAGTTCACCGTCAGGTGGCGCATCAGGCGCTTGTCGCAGTAGCGCTGGCAGCCGAGCACCAGGCGTTCCTGGGACAGCTGCAACTGGTGCAGGGCGAACATGATGATGATGCTGAGCACCAGGGCGACGAAGGTGCTGTTGAAGGCGACACCCAGGCTCGCCGTTACGCCGCTGATATCACCCTCTACCGCCTCATAGGCCTGGCCGAGGGCGTCGCCGATACCGCGCACGGTGCCGATAAACCCGATCGAGGGGATCGCCCAGGCGATGTAGCGCACCATCGACAGTTCCGAGTCGAGTCGGTCTGATTCGCCCTCGCATTGCTCGCGGATGGTATTGGAAACAGCGGGGATGCTCGAGGTTGTCGCAAAGCGCTGCAGGGCCGCCAGCAGCGTGCGCGGCAGCAGGAAATCCTGGGTCTTCTCGTCGAGCGCCTCCAGGGAGCGCGAGTACTCGCGGGCGTCTTCCGGCAGGATGCTGGTACCCGCCGGCACGTCGACCAGGCGCTGCCCCAGCAGCTGTTGTTCATCCATCACCCGGCGCGCCTTGTAGCCCATGATGGCGATGGCCCAGAACAGCAGGATGAAACAGGCTTCCTGCTCCAGGTCGCGGATCACCACGTAGATGGATCGCTTGGGCACGAAATCCGCCCCCGCTGCCAGCAGCTCCGCCTGGGCCAGCAATATGGCGTCGGCGCTGGGCCGGATCAGCCCGACATAGACCGCGTGCACCAGGATCACGATGATCAGCAGGGCAAATAGCTGGAACAGGAATTCAGAGGAAAAGCGCAATTTCATTCGTTGATCCTGGGGGTCAGATGTCCACGGGGAAAGATACCGAGAGATCCTCGGAAATCTGCTCGCTGGCTTCGTAGTCGAAGGGGTCTTCAGACTCCGGGAGCGCGGCCTCACCGACGGCGGGCTCATCCAGTGCCGGCTCCGAAGCCTGGGTAGCCGGGTCTTCGACCTGCGTCTGTTGCGGCTCGTCCTGCTCGGCTGGCGGCGACTGGGTTTGCTGCGGTGCCTGCGCAGCCAGCGGCATACTGGCCGGAGTCAGCATCAGCAGCAAGGCCAGTGCCAGGGCGCGGCGCCGGGGCGTCGGAGCCGGCACTGGATGAGCCCGCCGTCGGCGAGGCCGCGCTCCCGGAGTCTGAAGACCCGTTCGACTACGAAGCCAGCGAGCAGATTTCCGAGGATCTCTCGGTATCTTTCCCCGTGGACATCTGAC
>JASJBK010000055.1 GCA_030066555.1 Halieaceae bacterium | reverse complement strand
CTGCCGCCCAGCCTGAACACCAGCAAGGAAAATCCTGACCTGCGTGCTCAATACCAGGAAATCGGTGAATCCAACCGCATGACCCTGCTGTTCCGCAAGCGCGCCTGACGCGTGCGCATCTGGGTCGATGCCGACGCCCTGCCGAAGGTGATCCGGGACATTCTGTTCCGGGCCGCCCAGCGCACTGGCGTGGACCTGACCCTGGTGGCAAACCAGCCCCTGCAGACCCCGGCCGCGGCCAATATCCAGTCGCGCCAGGTGTCTGCGGGCTACGATGAGGCCGACAACTACATAGCCGGCCTCGCCGAGGAAGGCGACCTGGTGATTACGGCAGATATCCCGCTGGCGGCAGAGGTGATCGAAAACGGTGCCCTGGCATTGAACCCCCGCGGCGAGATGTACACGAGGGAGACCATTCGCTCCCGGCTCAACATGCGCGACTTCATGGATACCATGCGCTCCAGCGGTATCGAGATGTCTACCACCCCAGCCCTTAGCCAGACCGACAGGCAGCGCTTTGCCAACAGCCTGGATCGCTGGCTGGCCAAACGCGCCGCCCAGGAGAAACGCTGATGTGGGAATACACCGGCCAGTCACGGCCATCGTTCGCTGAGGAACCTGGCGTCGGCCAGGAGTCGGTTTGGGATTACCCGCGCCCGCCGGCGCTGGTGCCCTGTGTGCGGCACGTGCGCGTGCAGTCCGGCGACCGGGTACTGGCGGACACGATTAGCGCATTCCGGGTACTGGAGACCGCCAGTCCCCCCACCTATTACATCCCGGCCGAGGATGTGAACCTCGAGGCACTGATGGTGGTGCCGGGCAGTTCCTTCTGCGAGTGGAAGGGCGCGGCGATCTACTGGGCCCTGGCCAGCGGCGGCGATGCCATCGCCTGGAGCTACCCTGAGCCCACCGAGCCCTTCGCGGCGATCCGCAATGCGCTGGGTTTTTACCCGGGGCGGGTGGCCTGCTACGTGGACGACGAACGCGTGCGGTCCCAGCCCGGACATTTCTACGGTGGCTGGGTCACCGACGAAATCGTCGGCCCGGTCAAGGGCGAACCCGGCACAGGCCATTGGTAGCGCGGTCTGCGAGGTATCTTGAAGTCGTCACCAGGCCGTAATATTTCTGTCATGAGCTTTATGTAACCTGCGCGCCATTGTTAGTTAACCGAACTGTCACAATGAAAGAGCGTTTTGCTTTAGCCCTTGCGATTATCCTCGGCACTTCACCCCTGGCTGTCAGTGCCCTGGAGCTGGGCGCCGAAGATTTTGTCGCTGCCCGTGAGATGACCTGCGTGCTGGCGCAGGAAAGCCTTGGCTACCTGAGTGATGATGAGTATGCCGAGATGGCTGAAGCCATCCTCTCTGACTACGACCAGGCTCAGACCGACGTGATCTACGCCCAGGCACTGGGTTACTTTGATGGCCTGATGTTCGGTCTGCCAGAATCGGACGAACGTGAGATTGGCGCCCGCCTCCAGTCTTTTGTGGCAAGTTCCGCATGCACCCGCTTCACCGGATTCGAAGGCGTCAGCCTCACCCTGTGACCTCGCTCCTGGGCGCCGCCGGGTGAACTACTTCGCCTACGGCTCCAACATGTCCTTCAGGCGCCTGCAGCACCGTGTTCCACAGGTGCGACCCCTGGGCACTGTGAGTCTTACTGGCTACCGGCTCTGCTTTCACAAGATCGGCCAAGACGGCTCCGCCAAGTGTGATGCCTTCTACACCGGGGCGCAGGTGGACGTGCTTCACGGTGTTCTCTACCACATCGATCCGACTGACAAGGTGGAACTCGATCGCATCGAGGGCCTGGGCGCGGGCTACGATCAACGGGAGGTCACAGTATTGTCGGCTTCCGCACGCGGGGTATCAGCCCTGACCTATGTGGCCACCCACATCGACGCCAGCCTGTCGCCCTTTGGCTGGTACAAGCAGCACGTGCTGGTCGGCGCCCGGGAAGCCGGGCTACCGGCGTCCTATATCGAGGCAATCGCCGCGCACCCACACCGCGATGACCACGACATCGATCGCCACCAGCGGGAAATCGCGATTCACCGCTGACGCGGTTTTATAGGAAAACACCCTGCATATACCACTGGTTCTCCATGCGGTCCCGGTAGACCCAGTACAGTAGCCCGCCGCCGTCGCGTGCCACGTAGTAATCGCGGCTCACCGGTCGCTCCCACCAGTTGTCCTCGATGCGCTCGGGGCCGTCCAGCAGTTCCAGGCGGCCCTGCCAGCAGGGCTGGCCGTTGAATACCTGTAAGTGCTGCGGTTCCTGCATCAGCCAGAAGGGGCGCAGTTCACCATTTTCGCCGGGTACTGTACCGGGCCGGGTATCCAGGCTGCAGTAACCGGCGAACTCCGGCAGGTGTTCGTCGCGGCAGGCGATCTTGCTGACCGACTGCAGGCCCAGGCGGCTCTTGAGCCGGTCCAGCAGGCTGTGCAGGGGTTCCTTCTGGCCGGCCTGCTGGAACAGGTCGCCACTGCTGGCAGTACCCGGCACCAGCTGCTCACTGACCAGGCCGACCCCTTCGATGCTCTGGTCCAGTTCCAGCTGCTCGACCTTGAGTCGGGTGAGCTGGTACCAGGCCTGCCAGTGGGTCTGGGGCTGGGAACTGCACAGGTCAAAGCGGTGGATTCTGCGATTGATGCCATACAGCAGCCACTCCACCTGCCGGGTTTCCAGCTGGGTGTTGCGCAGGAATTGGCAGAAGGATTGCAGCAGCAGCTCAATGGCCGGCAGCAGTTCCTGGTTGGCCTTTACCTCGTAGCCAAACCAGTAGTCATCGCTGAAGGTCCTGGGCGGCTCGAATACCGGCTGCCTGTCTTCCACGGTGCCCAACACCTGTTCCAGGTGGTGTACGAACTCACGGCCGCAGCGCCGCGCCAGGGTCCGGCGCGGCAGGGCCAGGATGTCGCCAAAAGTCCACAGCCCCGCCTTTGCCAGCGCATCCACCTGGCGCGGAAAGTCCTCCAGCAGCTTTAACGGCAGCGGCGCCAACCGCGCCTCCAACGACTCCGCCGTTGCGCCCTGATGGGTTTGTTGCGATGTGCTTTCTCCCGGTTCGGAGCCATACGGGTCATCTAGCGCCTCCGAACTCAACTCAGAAGCACGGGATCCGAGCGGTTTTATAGAAAAAAGAACCGCGCTTTTCGGGGTCGGGCCCAGCCCAACCCTGTAGTGCACCCCGCGTTGTGAAAGGCCGCGCTCGACCCGCTCCAGCAGTGCCTCGATGCCGCCGTACAGGCGCAGGCAGCTGCCGATTTCCAGCAGCAGGCAGTCATCGCGAAACGGGTAAAGGGTAGGGCTGATGCTGTAACCCCAGCAGCAGAGCTGCTGCAGGCGCCGCTGTTCGGCTCCCGGGTCTCGCTCCAGCAGCAGGACCGAGTCTGCCAGGGCGCGTGCAGTGGCAGTGCCCATTCCGGCCTTGATGCCCAGTGCCGCGGCTGCCGCGTTACACACCAGCACCCGCTGCTTCTCCAGCACCGCCGCCGGCCGCTCCCCTATATCCTGGTGGGGATGACTTTCCTCAAATCCTTTTGGGCTACTGGGCCCGGCCTCAGATCCAAAGCGCTGCCAGTGAGAGTGCCCTTCTTGGCCAGCTTCCCTGGTATGGGACTCGAGCGGCTTTTCATCAAAAGAAGGGTGGCCTGGCGCCTCAGTGTTGCCAGAGGCTGATTCCTCAAGCGGTTTTGTAGAGAGCGACTCGAGCGGTAGTAATGGAAAGCAAAGACACAACCACAGCTTTTCACCCCGCTCGAACACTCCACGCGACCCACCTGCCCACGGCCTCAGGCTCCCAGGGCGGGTACCTGCACGTGGTGGTTGCCGGGGTAGGCGGGCAGCTCCCACAGCTGGGGCTGGCCCGGCACGTCGTTGTCTTCGCCCAGGGCCACCTCGAAGGACTGGTTGCCACCGCGCTGCTTGATAACGTTCACCTGCCGGTAGGCGCTCATCTCCAGCCGCAGGCTGGCGGGGGCATGGTTGTGCATGGCCTGGCGGGGCCGGAACAGCACCGACAGGGTGTCGCTGTCGGCGGCGGCCAGCTGCAGCTTGCGCAGCTCGCTGTAGCGGTATTCGCCGGCCCCCAGCCAGGCAAAGACCGCGCTGCAGGTGGTGCTGCGCAGGGCCTGCTCGATGCTCCACAGCAGGTCCTGGCGGTTCTGGGGATGCACCAGTAATACCTGCTGGGTGTCGATGCCGCGGGCATCCAGCAACGGCGCATAGGGCATGAAGGGCGGGGCGATGAATACCTGCCAGCGACCCTTTTCGCTGAGGGCTTCCATGGCCGGCAGGAACAGGCCCATGGCGCCCAGGCCATTGCTGTCGCTGAGCAGCTCGATGGTCTGCCCCAGCGGCCAGCCATTGCCGTACAGCTCCTCGTCCAGCTCGCGATAGCCGGTGGCCAGACCCGGCTGCGGCGCACTGTCGCGGCAGTCACTGCCGCGCCAGGTGTCGCTGCGGCGCATGACCTGGTCCAGCACCTGGTCTACATCGATCTGTTCGAAATCAGCACTTTCATAGCCTGCCTTTTCAAAACCCGTCTTTTCAAAGCCAGGGCGGGCGTTGGAAGCTTCCAGCCCTGCCTGTCGTGCGCGGTCGCCGAATTCCGCCGCGTTTGCTGCAACGTTTTCCATGGTTTTCTCCACGATTACCGGCGCATGATCACCCGCCGGGGGTTACTGTATGAATATACAGTAGTCCGGTGATAGGGAGAAATCAAGGGGATTTTTTGCCGGTTCAGACCCCGGCTGTACGCAAGCTGGTCACGCCCGCCGGGCCTCGCCCTGGCTGAGGTTCAGCACCAGTTGCCCAAGGTGGTCCCAGGGGCGGCCGTCGGCCAGGCCTTTTACGCTCTGGTCTGCGAGGTTGGCGCGGTGCAGGAGTTCCGCCAGGTCGGCCAGGGAATGACGCTTCAAACCGGCCCCGACCAGCGGCATGCGCTTGTCCCAGACCCGCTGGCTGCGCATGGCCTGTTGTGGCGAGACGCCGCGCTGCATATCGGAGCGGCACTGGTAGAGCAGGCGGATTTCCCGCGCCAGCGCCCACAGTACTACCGGCGGTTCGGTACCCTCGGCGCGCAGGCCCTGCAGCATCTTGAGGGCGCCGGCGGCGTCGCCGGCCAGGGCCTGGTCGACCAGTCCGAACAGGTTGTAGCGGGCATTATCGGCCACGCTCTCGACGACGGCTTCGGGGGTGATGCGGCCATCGGTGCACAGCAGTTTCAGCTTCTCCACTTCCTGCACCGCCGCCAGCAGGTTGCCCTCGACCCGGTCGCAGAGCATGTCCAGGGCGTCGGCGTCGATAGACAGGCCGGCGGACTGCAGCCGTTGCTGCAGCCAGCGCGGCAGCTGCTGGGCGTCCACCGGCCATAGCTGCAGGATGGCGCCGGCGCCGTCGATGGCCTTGAACCACTTGCTGTTGGTGCTCTGGCGGTCGATCTTGCCGGCCACGATCAGCAGCACGTTGTCGCTGGATGGACCGTCCAGGTAGGCCGTCAGCGCCTTGCTGCCCTCGGTGCCGGGTTTGCCGCTGGGCAGTTTCAGCTCGATCAGCTTGCGATCGGCAAACAGGGACATCTCCGCACCGGCGGACAACAGCTGACTCCAGTCGAAGCGGTTGTCGACGTCGAGCACCTCGCGCTCGCTGCAACCGGCGTCGCGGGCGGCCGCGCGGATGGCGTCACAGGCTTCCTGCACCAGCAGGGTTTCGTCACCGCTGACGAGATAAACAGGGGCCAGGCCTTTTTCCAGGTGTGCACCGAGTTGCTCGGGGCGCAGTCGCATCAGGAATCTTGCGCCCCAGCGGCGGTTGCACTGTTCTCCGCCGTGAAGCGCAGCTTGCGCAGCAGTTGTTGCACCAGTAGCTGGCGCATCTCGTCGCGCAGCAGGCGGGCTTCCTCGGCCTTGCCGGCAATATTCTCGGGGTCGTTGGTGATGATCTGCAGGGACCTTACCCGGGTTTCCGGCAGCAGTACGTTGCCCTCGCGGTCGACCACCCGCATGGTGGTCGACATTTCCAGCTCGAACTCGATGGCCCGGGCATTGGTGCCGATGGTCAGGTTGCGGCGCTGGAACTGCTCTGTGCCGAGGTAGACGATGTAGTTGGCATCAGAGAGATCCTGCCAGCGGATGCCGGCCCGGGCGGCGCCGTCGCGCAGGGCGCGGCTCAGTTCGCTGTTGGGGCTGGCGGTCCGCAGGTGCAGGTCCTGCCACTCCGGCGGCAGGTTGATGCTGCCGCGCAGCTGGAAGCCGCAGCCTACTAGCGCCGAAACCAAAACAAACACCAGGAATCGTGCCACCTGGGGCTTCCTCAAGCTAGTTGGCAACGATGTTTACCAGCTTGCCGGGGACCACGATCACCTTACGCACGGTGTTCCCCTCAATGAACTTCTGCACGTTCTCCTGGGCCATGGCCTGGGACTCAATCGAGTCCTTGTCGGCATTGGCTGCCACGTCCATGCGTGCCCGCACCTTGCCGTTAACCTGTACCACCATTTCGATGCTGTCGCGCACCAGGGCGCTTTCATCCAGGGTCGGCCAGGCGGCGTCCATGGCCGCACCCTCACCGCCCAGCATCGGCCACAGGGCGTGGCTGATATGGGGGGCAATCGGCTGCAGCATCAGCACCGCGCTGCGCAGGGCCTCGCGCTCCACGGCCAGGTCCTGGCCCTCGCGCGAGGCGAGTTTGGAAAGCTCATTGGTAAGCTCCATTACGGCAGCAATGGCGGTATTGAAGGTCTGGCGGCGGCCGTAGTCGTCCTCGACCTTGGCGATGGTCTCGTGGGTCTTACGGCGCACGGCCTTCTGATTGTCGTCCAGCTTGTCCTTTTCCAGGGCGGGTGGCTCGCCGGCCTCGAGATGGTTGGCGACCAGTTTCCACAAGCGCTTGAGGAAGCGGTGGGCGCCTTCCACGCCTGCGTCGGACCACTCCAGTGACTGGTCCGGCGGTGCGGCGAACATGCTGAACAGGCGCGAGGTGTCAGCGCCGTACTGGTCGATCAGGCCCTGCGGATCAACGGTATTGCCCTTGGACTTGGACATCTTGGCGCCGTCCTTCAGTACCATGCCCTGGGTGAGCAGGCGGGTGAAGGGCTCGTCCGAATTCACCAGGCCCTCGTCGCGCATCAGCTTGTGGTAGAAGCGCGCGTACAGCAGGTGCAGGATGGCGTGCTCGATACCGCCGATGTACTGGTCCACCGGGGTCCAGTAGTTCGCCTCATCGTCCAACATGGCCTGGTCGTTGCGCGGGCAGCAGTAACGCGCGTAGTACCAGGAGGATTCCATGAAGGTATCGAAGGTGTCGGTTTCCCGGGTCGCAGGGCCGCCGCATTTGGGGCAGGTGCACTCGTAGAACTCCGGCATCTTCTTGAGCGGCGAGCCAATGCCCTCGAATTCGACTTCCGTCGGCAGCACCACGGGCAGGTCGCTCTCGGGTACTGGCACGGCGCCGCACTTGTCGCAGTAGATAATGGGAATTGGCGCGCCCCAGTAGCGCTGGCGCGATACACCCCAGTCCCGCAGGCGGAAGTTCACGGTGCGCTCGCCCTTGCCCTCGGCCTCCAGGCGGTCGGCGATGGCGTCGAAGGCACCCTGGAAATCGAGGCCGTCGAATTCGCCGGAATTGACGGTGACCACCTCGGTCTTGTCCGCGTACCAGTCCTGCCAGGCACTGGTGTCATACTCGAAGCCGTCGCCGTTCTTACCGATCACCTGCACGATGGGCAGGCCGTACTTGAGGGCAAAGGCGTGGTCGCGCTCGTCGTGGCCGGGTACCGACATCACGGCGCCTGAGCCGTAACTCATCAGCACGAAGTTCGCGACCCAGATCGGTACCAGGTCCCCTGTCAGCGGGTGTACCGCCTTGAGGCCGGTGTCCATGCCGCGCTTTTCCATGGTGGCCATTTCGGCCTCGGCGACCATGTGATGGCTTTCCTGCTCCAGGAACGCCGCCAGCTCCGGGTTGTTCTCCGCCGCCTTCAGCGCCAGCGGGTGCTGCAGGGCCACCGCCATATAGGTGGCGCCCATCAGCGTATCCGGGCGGGTGGTGTAAACCTCGACTTCGCCGCCGTCCTGCAAACCGAAGCGCAGGTTCACGCCCTCCGAGCGGCCAATCCAGTTGCGCTGCATGGTGCGCACCTGTTCGGGCCATCCGTCCATATTGTCGAGTTCGTCCAGCAACTCCTGGGCATACGCCGAGATGCGCAGGAACCACTGCGAAATCTCCCTGCGTTCGACCGGTGCGCCGGAGCGCCAGCCGCAGCCGTCGATCACCTGCTCGTTGGCCAGTACCGTCTGGTCGACCGGGTCCCAGTTCACCTCGGCCATCTTCTTGTAGGCCAGGCCCTTCTCGAACAGTTTGGTGAAAAACCACTGCTCCCAGCGGTAGTACTCCGGGTGGCAGGTGGCGACTTCTCGCTCCCAGTCCAGTGCGAAGCCGAGCGTTTTCAGCTGACGACGCATCTCGCCGATGTTGTCGATGGTCCAGGCCGCCGGTGGGATATTGTTCTGGATGGCGGCGTTCTCCGCCGGCATGCCGAAGGCGTCCCAGCCCATGGGCTGCAGCACATTCTTGCCCTGCATGCGCTGGAAGCGGGCGATGGTGTCGCCGATGGTGTAGTTGCGAACGTGGCCCATGTGCAGCTTGCCGCTGGGGTAGGGCAGCATGCTCAGGCAGTAGAATTTCTCGCGGCTGTCGTCCTGTTGTGCGCGAAAGCTCGCGTTGTCTTCCCAGTAGGCCTGGGCCGCGGTCTCCACGTCGCGGGGCTGGTATCGCTCGTCCATGGTTTCCAAAATACTCAGGTGAATCGGGGCGTCGAAAAGACCGCGCATTCTAGCAGTTAAGTGGCGTCAGAAGGAACGCACGACGTGGCGTGCTGCGGTGCAGATGCCGTACACTCAGCGGCTCACCAATCGCCGGAGCTGTTGATGGCAGACCCACAAATTCCCGACCGCGCCCTGCTGGAGCGCTGGCTCAGGGAGTCACACATCGACTTCGAGGATTGCGGTCGCTGCGAAGGACTGCACCTGCCGCCGCTGCGCTCGGTCGAAGGGGTGATCGACAGCCGCCTGTTCCTGGAGCGCTACGGCCTGCTGCTGACTACCGAGCTGGAAGTGCGGCCGATGGCGGTGCTGCCGCTGTCCGCCGATATGGGTCGTCTCAACATGGATTACCCGACCGTGAAGGTGTTCCTGGACGTGGCCGACGATGCCATCCCCCAGCTGGTGGTGGCGGGTGTGCTGCCGACCAGTGCCGGCCTGACGCAGGAGCAGGTGTCTGCCTTTGTCGCCCTGACCCTCGAAGAAACCCGCCAACTCGCCGCCGACTGTCGGCAGCTCGATTACCTGTTTGCCGAACCCGAGGGTGGCCGCACCAGCCCCAGCCCGGCCCTGCACTGATTGTCCCTGTTTTTAGTCGTGCTGCAGGCGCAGGCCCATGCTGCCCGCGCCGAGTACTGCCAGCAACATAAAGCCACACAGCCCGAGGATCGGCACCGAGCCGATGCGCGCGAAGGGCGTCTCGCCCAGCATCACGCGGGCCTCGCCTGACAGGGCCACCCGCTCGAACTGCGGCGCCTGTGCCACCACCTGGCCGCGCTCGTCGATGATGGCGGAAATACCGTTATTGGTTCCGCGCAGCAGGTAGCGGCCGTTTTCCAGGGCGCGCATGCGCGCCATCTGCAGGTGCTGCTGCGGGCCTATGGAATCCCCGAACCAGGCATCGTTGCTGATGGTAATCATCAGGTCGGCGCGACGGGCGTACTCCCGCACCAGGCCGGGGTATACGATCTCGTAGCAGATGAAGGGTGAGACGCGGAAGTTGTGCAGCAGCAGCGGTTCCTGCTCCCGTTCGCCGGAGCTGAAGGCCGACATCGGCAGGTCAAAAAAGTCGATGGCACCGCGCAGCCAGTCTTCCAGCGGTACATACTCACCGAAGGGTACCAGTCGCTGCTTGTGATACACGCCGGAACCCTGCGCCATGCCAACGATACTGTTGAAGTATTTCCGCTCCCCTTCGGGCCGCCAGAGGATACCGGTCACCAGTGCGCTGTCGGCATCAAAGGCGCGTCGAGACATCGGCAACAGGAACCCCTGTGCACGCTGGTAGTAGTTGGGGATGGCCGCCTCCGGCCACAGCACGATGTCTTTGCCCAGCACTTCGTTGGTCAGGCTGTCATAGATCTCCAGGGTGGGCTGGTAGAAATCCCGGTCCCATTTGCGTTCCTGGGGAATATTGGGCTGTACGATGCCGACGCTGAGGGTCTCGGCCCGGGCCGGCGCCACCCAGCGCGCCTGGCCCAGCTGCCAGCCGATCAGCCACAGGCTGGCGATCATGGTGCCGTACACCAGGTAGGCCTGCAGGTGGCGCCGCATCCAGGCCAGGTACAGGCAGCTGGCACTGAAAGCCAGCAGCAGGGAAGCACCGTAAACGCCGATCACCGGCACCCAGCCTGCGGCCCAGGTGTCGAGCGTCGCGTAGCCGATGTAGAGCCACGGGAACCCTGTCAGCAACCAGCTGCGCAGCCACTCGAATAACACCCACAGGGCGGGAAATCCCACCAGCATGCCGGCCATATGCGGGCGCAGGAAGCGCGTGTACGTCCAGGCAAACAGGCCCTGTAGCAGCGCTAGCCCCATGCAGAACAGGGCGGTGAGGAACAGCGCCAGCGGTACGCCGGCATTGCCGTGTTCATGGATGCTGACGTAGACCCAGGAGCTGCCAGTGCCGAACAGGCCCAGGCCATACAGCCAGCCCAGCAGGAACGCCCGGCGCGATGTGCAGTTGCGCAGCAGGCCCATGTACAGGCACAGGCTGGCAATAGCGGCGGGCCAGATGTCGTAGGGGGTCAGCGACAGGGTGACCAGGGCGCCGGCACAGAGCGCCAGCAAGCCCGGTCCCAGCCTGCCGAGCCAGTACGCTGGTGTACCCCGGGGGGGCACTAGTCCTGTACGCGCACGCGCAAGCTGTGAATCTTGCGCTGGTCGGAGTTGACGACCCTGAATTCCAGGCCGTCGATCACGGTGCTCTCATTGTGGCCGGGCATATGGCCAAACTGTTGCAAAACCAGGCCGCCGATGGTGTCGAATTCGTCGTCGCTGAAATCGACGTCGAACTCCTCATTGAAGTCTTCGATGGGGGTCAGCGCCTGCACGATGTAGTCGCCTTCGCCCAGCTTGCGCATGAAGACGTCGGCATCGGTGTCGGTTTCATCCTCGATCTCACCGACGATCTCTTCCAGCACGTCCTCGATGGTCACCAGGCCCGCGACACCGCCGTACTCGTCGATAACGATGGCCATATGATTGCGGTTCTCGCGGAATTCCCGCAGCAGCACGTTGAGGCGCTTGCTCTCGGGCACCACCACGCCGGGGCGCAGCAGTGACACCACGTTTAAGTCGTCGCCCTGGGGTTCGAGGATCTGCGGCAGCAGGTCCTTTACCAGCAGGATGCCCAGCACGTCGTCGGGGCTGTCATCGATCACCGGGTAGCGGGAGTGCGCAGACTCGATAATCTGCGGCAGGATTTCAGAGAGGCTGGCCTCGGCCTTGATCACCTGCATCTGCGAGCGTGGCACCATGATGTCCCGGGCCTGCTGCTCGGCCACCTGCATGGCGCCCTCGATGATGCTCTGGGCGTCTTCGTCGATGACCTCGTTGTCCCGGGCGACTTCCAGCACCTCGCTCAGTTCCTTGCGGGTGCGCGGCTCCGAGCTGAACACCAGGGCCAGCTTTTCCAGCCAGCTCTTGTCGGCGGAGTCGTTGCTCGATCGCTCTTCGCTCACCGGCCCGCCTCCGCCAGGTTCGCCGCGGTCGCGTAGGGGCAGGGGTGCCCCAGGGTGGCGAGAATATCGGTTTCCAGGGCTTCCATTTCCTCTGCCTCGGCCGGGTCGATGTGATCGTAGCCCAGCAGGTGCAGGCTGCCGTGCACCAGCATATGGCTCCAGTGCTGGTCCAGGCTCTTGTGCTGTTCGCCGGCCTCGCGGTTGACTACCGCCGGGCAGATCACGATATCGCCCAGCAGCGGGTGCTCAACCCCGGGCGGGAGTTCGGCGGGGAATGACAGCACGTTGGTACTGCCGTCCTTGCCGCGATAGCGGCTGTTGAGACTGGCCATTTCATCCTCGTCGACCAGGCAGACGCTCACCTCTGCATCATCGCGACGCCCGGCCAGGGCAGCGGCGATCCAGCTGCGTATGTCGTCCTCGTCGGGGCAGGGGTCGCCGCTGGAAGACTGGATATCCACCACCAGGTTCACGAGCGCGACTTGTCGAGGCTGGAGGTGGTGTGGCTGGCATCGAAGCTGTCGTAGGCCTCGACAATGCGCTGCACCAGCGGGTGGCGCACCACGTCCCGCGCCTGGAAGTAGGTAAAGCCAATACCCTCAACACCGTCCAGTACGTTCATCACGTGGGTCAGCCCGGACTGGGTGCCGCGGGGCAGGTCGATCTGGGTGGCGTCGCCGGTGATCACCGCGGTCGAGCCGAAGCCGATGCGTGTCAGGAACATCTTCATCTGTTCCCGGGTGGTGTTCTGGGCCTCATCGAGAATGATGAAGGAGTTATTCAGCGTGCGACCGCGCATAAAGGCCAGCGGTGCAACTTCGATGACGTTGCGCTCGATGTACTTGTTGACGGTCTCGAAGCCGAGCATCTCGTAGAGGGCGTCGTAGAGCGGCCGCAGGTAGGGGTCGATCTTCTGGCTCAGGTCGCCGGGCAGGAAACCGAGCTTCTCGCCGGCTTCCACCGCCGGGCGCACCAGCAGGATACGGCGTACCCGGTCGGTAATCAGGGCTTCCACCGCGCAGGCCACCGCCAGGTAGGTCTTGCCGGTGCCGGCCGGGCCGATGCCGAAATTGATGTCGCAGCGGCCAATCTGGCGCACATAGGCCTGCTGGTTCTTGCCGCGGGGCTTCACGGAGCCGCGCTTGGTGCGGATGACGGCGATGTTCTCCACCGCGCTGTCGGCCGCCTCGGGGTTCTCGGTACCCGGTTCGACCAGCGCCTCGAGGCCCGCCTGCTGCAGCTGCAGGTGCAGGGATTCCGGGCTCAAGGTAATGCCGGTGCAGATCTCTGCGTACAGGTCCTTGAGCAGGGCAGCGGTCACATCGACGGCCTGCTCGCTGCCGGAGACAGTGAAGCTGTTGCCGCGAGCGCGCACTTTCACGTCCAGACGCTCTTCGATCTGTTTCAGATGTTGGTCAAATTGGCCGCAGAGTGTTGCGAGGTGGCGGGCGTCGCTGGGTTCGAGCTCGAAGCTCAGCTGACTGGGAGGTTCGTCGCTATTCAAATTGGTCGATTAGCCGCAGGGCGGCGGTGCACTTTGGGTTAAGGATAATCGTGTTTCAGCCAACGTCAACTGCGAGATCAACGTCCGCCAACCGTCCCCGCAGGGAGTTTGGCAGGGCTTCATCGATGTGCACGTCGGCGAACTCACCGATCAGGGCGTGATCGGTGCAGTGGAAGTTGACCACCCGGTTGTTCTCGGTGCGGCCTTGCAGCTGGCCCGGGTCCTTTTTAGACATGCCGGTGATCAGTACGCGCTCGGTGGTGCCCACCATGCGGCGGCTGATTTCCATGGCCTGCTGGTTGATGCGGGTCTGCAAGATCTGCAGGCGCTGCTTCTTCACTTCTGCAGGCGTGGTGTCGGGCAGCTCGGAGGCCGGGGTGCCGGGACGCGCGCTGTATATAAAGCTGAAGGAGTGGTCGTAACCGATCTCTTCGATCAGTTTCATGGTGGCGGCGAAATCGGCGTCGGTCTCGCCGGGGAAGCCGATGATGAAGTCCGACGACAGGCTGATGTTCGGCCGGTGCTTGCGCAGGCGCCGTATCTTGGACTTGTACTCCAGCGCCGTGTGGCCGCGCTTCATGGCCATCAATATACGATCGCTGCCACTCTGGACCGGCAGGTGCAGGTGGTCCACCAGTTCGGGGATCTCGGCGTAGGCGTCAATCAGCGCGTCGCTGAACTCCACCGGGTGGGAGGTGGTGTAGCGGATACGCTCGATGCCGGGCACCCTGGCAACCAGGAACAACAGCTCCGCGAAATCGACGATGTCGCCCAGGTGGTTCTCTCCCCGGTAGGCGTTGACGTTCTGGCCCAGTAGGTTCACCTCGCGCACCCCTTTGGCGGCGAGGCCTGCGACCTCGGCAATCACGTCATCCAGCGGCCGGCTGACTTCCTCACCACGGGTGTAGGGCACCACGCAGAAGGTGCAGTACTTGCTGCAGCCTTCCATGATGGACACGAAGGCGCTGGGGCCGTCGACGCTGGGCTCGGGCAGACGGTCGAACTTCTCGATTTCCGGGAAGCTGACGTCCACCACCACCGTTCCGTCGGCCTGTTTCGATTCATTGAGCATATCCGGCAGTCGGTGCAGGGTCTGGGGGCCAAACACCAGGTCCACGTAGGGGGCGCGCTTGCCGATTTCCTCGCCTTCCTGGCTGGCCACGCAGCCGCCGACGCCGATCACCAGGTCGGGGTTTTTCTGTTTGAGGCGCTTCCAGCGACCCAGCTCGCTGAACACCTTCTCCTGGGCCTTCTCGCGGATGGAGCAGGTATTCAGCAGCAATACATCGGCTTCCTCGGGGGTCTCCGCGGGGATCATGGCGTGGCTCTCGCCCAGCAGGTCACGCATACGGTTGGAGTCGTATTCGTTCATCTGGCAGCCGTGGGTCTGGATGTACAGCTTCTTCGGCACGTGTCGGTCCGGGTGCTCAAATTTTGGGCAGCGGATTATAGCGGCTGACAGGCGATAAGTGATAGTATTGCCGGCCATTTTTTGACCAGACAGCAGCGCCTATTTCGCCATGCCACAACCGATCTACAAGGTGATCTTCCAGAGCCAGAACCAGGTTTACGAGGTTTACGCCCGGCAGGTTTTCCAGAGTGACCTGTGGGGTTTCATCGAGATCGAGGAGCTCGTCTTCGGTGAGCGCAGCAAGCTGGTGGTCGACCCCTCCGAGGAGAAGCTCAAGAACGAGTTCAGCGGGGTGAAGCGCAGCTATATCCCCATGCAGGCCATCATCCGCATCGACGAGGTCGACAAGGAAGGTGCTGCCAAGATCAGCGAGTCAAATGGCACCGGTAATGTTTCCCCGTTTCCCCCCATGTCTGGTATGGCGCCCAGCCCCTATTCTGAGGACTGACTTGTCCCCACAAACCGGCCTCCAGGTTGAATTTGGCCGAAGAGTACCTATATCTGCGGAACACGCATAGAATGTTTGCAGGTCTCCCATGACGGATGACAACAGCGGGGACGACGCGGTTGT
>JASJBK010000058.1 GCA_030066555.1 Halieaceae bacterium | reverse complement strand
GCCGTTCTGGGTAAGTCCCGAGGGTGAACTGGCTGGCGCCTGGACCGTGAATACCGAGCGGGCCACAGCAGCAGGCCTGACCCACCGGCCGATTCGCAATACGGTAGAGGACCTCTACGCCTGGTGGCTGAGCCAGCCGCAAGAGCGCCGGGCCTCGCTGCGTGCCGGTATGTCCGCGGAACGAGAGGCGGAGGTGCTAGCGGCCTGGGATCGCCGCTGATCACCGTTCGCGGCTATACTGGGGCCTCTGCCTGCCTCACTATCCAGCCCAGGAGCTTTTATGACACTGCTAGTCGGCGAAAACATGGTCGTCAGTATCCACTACACCCTGACCGACGAAGAGGGGGCCGTGATCGATAGCTCCGAGGGAGCGGAGCCACTCAAGTACCTGCATGGCGCTGGCAATATCATCCCCGGCCTGGAGAGGGCCCTGGTGGGCAAGACTGCCGGTGAATCACTCAAGGTGGTGGTGGAACCCGCCTTCGGCTACGGCGACTACCAGGCCGAGCTGCTGCAGGTGGTACCGCGAGCGGCCTTCGAAGGGGTGGAAGTGGTCGAAGTGGGAATGGCTTTCACGGCCCAGTCCCCGGATGGCACCCATCGGCGTATCGTGGTGCGGGATGTGAGCGGTGACGAGATTACCGTCGACGCCAACCACGAACTGGCCGGTGTCGACCTGCACTTTGAAGTGGCTGTTATCGAAGTCCGGGAAGCCAGCGACGACGAGAGGAGCAACGGCTACGCCCAGTAGGGGCGCTATTCTGCGGCGCCCTCGCTATCCTCGGTGTGGATCTCAATGGATACGTGCTCAAGGCCCATGTCAGCAGGCAGCCGGGCCTTGTAGTGCTCGGGTGGGCGCGCGTTCCTGCATACCAGCACCGCAATAACTGCAAACACATTGGGACCAATGCACCAGATGTGCAGGTCGGCGACCCGGGTGTCGGCGTCTGACAGCGCCGTTTTAACGCCGTCGTGGAGACTGCCCGGGGCCTCGCGGTCCAGCAGGATGGCACTGGTGCTCTTCAGCAGGCCCACTGACCAGCGGGTAATCAGTAGCGCTCCGATCAGTCCCATCATTGGGTCCATCCAGGCGGCACCGTAGTACTTGGCCGCCAGCAGAGCGAATATGGCCAGCAGCGAGGTGAGGGCGTCTGCGAGCACATGCAGATAGGCCGAGCGCAGGCTGTGATCGCCGTGCTCGTGACCGTGGTGCGAGTGGTTATCGTCTTCATGGCCAGCGCCGAGTATCGCTACCGAGGCGCCATTTACCAGCAGGCCGAGCACGGCCACGATGATCGCCTCATTGAAGGCGATCGGCACCGGCATCATCAGCCGCCGGCCGCTCTCAATTGCCATTACCAGCGCGAATACGGCCAGCAAGACCGCACCAGTGAAACCGGCCAGTGCATTCACCTTGCCAGTACCAAAGCTGTAGCGGCGGTCCATCGCATGGCGGCGCGCATAGATGTAGGCGAACGCCGTGATCCCCAGGGCGCTGGTATGGGAGGCCATATGCAGGCCGTCGGCCAGCAGCGCCATGCTGCCGTAAACCAGCCCTGCGACGATTTCCACCACCATGGTGACCGCGGTGAGCACGATCACCCAGATAGTGCGCCGCTCGCCGGGCTTCACCTTGTCCTGGCCGAAGGCGTGGCTGTGAGGCTGGTGCTGTGGGTTGCCTGGAAGCTCGTGGTGCGACATACCCGCATTTAGCCTGCTCAGGGACCAGCAGGCAAGTTGGCGCATTGTGGTTTATCGGCAAATCCGATCAGTTTTTATCAAGCAATTCGTTTTATAGATTATTCGAATCTCCCTAAACTACGCCCATCGAATCGACATCTACCCCTATCAACCAATTGGAGAGGTTCAACTATGGAAAACCGTGAAGGCCAGGCAGTACCCCAGGTCACTTTCAAGACCCGTGTCGGCAGTGACTGGGTCGATCGCGACTCAGACAGCTACTTCAAGGGCAAGCGTGTGGTGGTGTTCTCCCTGCCGGGCGCATTTACCCCCACCTGTTCTTCCAGCCACGTGCCGCGTTACAACGAGCTGGTCGAGGTGTTCAAGGCCAACGGCATTGACGAAGTCATCTGCGTATCTGTGAACGATTCCTTCGTCATGAACGAGTGGCAGCTTCAGCAGCAGGCTTTCGACGTGACCTTCCTGCCCGACGGCTCCGGTGAGTTCACCAAGGGCATGGGCATGCTGGTCAACAAGGATGACCTCGGTTTTGGCCCGCGTTCCTGGCGCTACTCCATGGTGGTCAATGACGGCATCGTCGAGAAGATGTTCATCGAGCCCCAGGAGCCCGGCGACCCCTTCCAGGTATCCGACGCCGACCACATGCTCGAGTACGTAGCTCCCGGTACCCAGGCACCGGCTGATGTCGCCGTCCTGACCCGCCCTGGCTGCCCGCACTGCGAGCGTGCCAAGGTGCTGCTGCGTGAGCACGGCTACGACTACGACGAGCTGGAACTGCTGCGTGACTACCCGCACCGTGCGCTGCGCGCACTGTCCGGCGGTGACACCTATCCGCAGGTATTCGTCAACGGCGAACTCATCGGCGGCGCCGATGATCTCACCGAGTGGCTGCAGGAGCGCGCTGCCGCCTGATTTCCCCCAGACCACCCAGGTCAGCTTGCGCCGCAATCCGTGAAACGGGTTGCGGCGTATTTTTTTGTAGTCCATTGTGGTGATCACCATGACGCTGACCAAGAGATTCCCCGACCCGTTGTCGACCCTGCGAGAGCTGGCAGCCCCGGTAGAGTTCGCCGAGCTGTTCCTGCGCTTGCCCAGCCTTGCCGCGGCGCCCCGTGGTTCCGGCGAACCGGTGCTGGTGTTTCCGGGTTTTGGCGGCGGTGACGGTTCTACCGGGCTACTGCGCCGCTATCTGCGCTATCTCGGCTACGAAGTGCAGGGCTGGGGCCTGGGCACCAACCGTGGCAACGTTCCTGAACTGCTGGAGCAACTGCTGCAACTGGTCAGCGAGTTTGCCGCAGAAACCGGGCAGCCCCTGCGACTGGTTGGCTGGAGCCTCGGTGGCTATCTCGCCCGCGAGGTGGCGCGAGACCTGCCGGACTGCGTCGATCGGGTGGTCACCATGGGCTCGCCGGTGGTGGGTGGTCCACGCTATACCCTTACCGCGCCGATCTATCGCCTCAGCGGCACCGACTTCGATGCTATTGAGGCCGCTATCCGCGAACGCGAGGTGGTGCCGCTCAAAGTACCGGTGCGAGCCATCTACTCGCGCCGTGACGGCATCGTCAGCTGGGAAGCCTGCATCGATCGTGTCAACAAATGTGTGGAGCACGTCGAGGTCGACGCCAGCCACATCGGCATGGGCGTCAATCCACGCGTGCTGGACCTGGTAGCCGACGCCCTGGTCCCCGGCACAGTCATAGCCGGCCGCTCACCGCAGTCCTGAAAACACCCGCCAACCGGCGATAAAGAAAACAAACGCAGCAAACTTGCCCCGATTCACAGCAAGGCAAATCAATGCAGTTTTTTATTTGGTTGTAGTTCAACCAGACCTGGCTTGGGACGTAGGGGTGGAGTTATGGGGCGAAGAGGCTGATTGAATCAGCGCAATGCGGGTGACGTAGCGCCTCGGTAATGATTGAGGCTTACGCCCCAAGCGGTCCTATAAAAAAAAGCGCCTTCCCTGGCGACTTTCTCAAATCCATGAGGAATCAATAGGAGCACGGTCCTTTCGGACAATCTGCAAGCGTGCCCGTGTATTGTCGCTGTTGTACAACACTCTTCAATTGGACTATCGTTCTACACCATTGGTTTAGTGATACAGCGGCGGAAATAACAAAAGTGCATGTATTGCTCGTTGACGATCATGAGATGTTTCGTCAAGGAATGCGGTTCCTTCTCACCGACCTCAATGATGACATTGATTTCACTGACGCAGGCACCTGTGAAGAAGCGCTCGGCGTGCTGGATGGCGCCGACGTCGATCTCGCGCTGCTCGACCTGAATATGCCGGGCACTGACGGCCTCAGTGCGTTGCAGAAAATTCACGAAGCACATCCCGCCGTGCAGATTGCCGTGCTTTCCGGGATGGACGACCCCGACCTGATTCGCGACGCCATTGACCAGGGCGCCTCTGGCTTCGTACCCAAGGCTTCCAGCTCGGAAGTGCTGGTCGCCGCGCTCAAGCTGATCCTGGCGGGTGGTGTCTACCTGCCGCAAGCGGCGCTGAACGCGACGGCAGAGCGTCCCAGCAATAACGACAGTCCACGCACCGACCTGCTCTCAGAACGCCAGACCGATGTGCTGCTGAAAGCGATTCAGGGTAAGCCCAACAAGGTGATCGCCCGCGAGATGAACATCGCCGAGGGCACGGTGAAAACACACCTCTCCGCTGCCTTCAAGGCACTGGGCGTCCACAACAGGACTGAAGCGGTATTTGCAGCCGCCAAGCTTGGTTTGAAGCCACCCCCTCCCGGTCAAAGCTGACCTCGATCTCCCAGCCCTTGCCACCTTTTTGCACTGTGAGGATGGCGAAGCCCTCTCCCTGTGGAGCGAACTCGGTGTAGACCTGGCCGTTGATGTTGCCGGGCAGCGTAAACTGCTCGCAGGCCGCAAGGTCGGCGCGCCGGGCATTGGCAAACGGCAGGGGGGCGTAGAGTGCAGAGGCGTGCACGGCCCAGAACGGATTGTCGCTGTCGTTGAGGTGCACCTGCGCCACACAGCCCAGGTGGGCGTCGCCGTTAATCATCACCAGGTTTTTCACTTTCGAATCCCTGATCATTTCCAGCAGGCGCGCCTGGCTGGCGGGGAAGCCCGTCCAGCTGTCTGAGTGCATGGCAGCGGCGAAGCGCTGGCGTTCCTGGCCCTCTGTGGTATAGCGATTGACTTCGGTGATGGCACGACGCTCCTGCGGGAAGGGCATGGCCGGGCACACCAGGAAACGCGGTTTATCCAGGGGCGGTTTGGTGAGCCAGGTCCAGAGATCATCCCACTGGTCCTGTGCGGGTTTCTTCGGGCGCCCCTGGTCATGGAGCATGTCAGCGTCAAGGATCGTCGCACTGCTGCGGCGACTGCGTTCGCTGCGGCTGTCGAGGATGAAGAAATCGAAGCCCCTGCGCTGGAAGTCATACCAGAGTCCCGGGGCGCCCTTCCGGAGCCGGTCGCGCTGGAACACACGGAAATACTCGAGGCCGTCCTCATATCGCTGCTTGTTTTCCTCGTATCGCCGCCGGTTTTCCTCATGGTGCTGTCTGTGCCCCTCGTACTGCTCCGGGTTCTCATCGGGGTCGGGCATCGGTTCCCAGTTGTCGACGATCTCGTGGTCGTCCAGCATCATGCAGGCCGGCACCTCGCGTAGCGTGGCTCGCACGGCGCTGGAGCGGTAATAGCGCTGGTAGGGATGCTGGTAGCGTTCGTCCAGTGCCGACGGGTCAAACATGCCGGCGGTGCTGTCCACGTAGATCTGGTCGCCGGAGAGTACCAGCAGGTCCGGGTGGGGGAAGTTCGCGTCGTAGCAACCGCAGGCAAGTCGGTAGTAGCTATTGAAACCGGGCCACTGATCGAGGATGCCCGGTGGAAACTGGCAGCTGCCGGCCGCTATCACCAGGCTGTCGCTGTCGCGGTCCGGGAGCCTGACGATTCCGTGCCGCAGGGCGTTGGCACCCTCCTGCAACAGTGCGTAGACGCGATCCTGCAAGCATTCACAGCTTTCACCCAGCACCGCCTGCGCAGTCCGTACCTGATCGGCCTGGAGCCACGTTGTGCTTGGGTCGAGCTGGTCGGTGCCGACAAATTCGTCGATGTTACCGGGCTCCTTGCCGAACACGGCGTTGTCCAGCAACGGCGACTCATCATAGACCAACAGCAACAGCACCCGGTCGTGGCCGCTACCGCGCTGGGGCCAGTCGACTTCGACATGGCACCAGTTGTACTTGATCTCGTCGGGTTTCAGTTCCTGTAGCTGAATGCTGAGCGCACCCTGCTGATGCATGAACATGTGACCGCCGATGTGATCGCGCAGCGAGATAGTCAGCAGCAGTCGCGGCTTTGACAGCGCTGGGTTTACGCCAAAGCTCACAGGTAGTTTGGTGGCCGCCTGGTCGTTGCTCGGCACCGACATGATCGGCCCCGACCAGGGCGGCTGCAGGAATAGCGACTGCTTTGGAGGCTGCACCTCGACACTGGTCGGCTCATCGAGGAATTCGCTGATCTCCCGGAACACCTTTTCGGCGCCACGACCGATGAGGCTGTCCTGGTGACCGAAGTCGTCGAACACCCGGCTACGCCAGCTGCGACCGGCATCATCACGCAGCAGCCGCTGCAAGCGGCCGATGGTGGCGCGCCAGGACAGTCCGTTCTCGCGACCGTGAATGCTCAGGGTCGGGAAGTTCCAGCAGTCCTCCAGCTGTCGCCGTGACACGTAGAGGTTATTGCCGCTGTGGTCGGTGATCGTCTGGTAGCGCGCAAAGTGCAGTACCTGGGTGGCGGTATCCACGCTGAGCGGGCCGAACAGGTCGTCGATATGCTCGAGCGTCTCGGGCGCCAGGTTCTTCAGTGAGAAAGTTCGCCCGTACAGCAGGTCCATGCGGTGGCGGGTGCGCGTCCACGGTGTGCGCTTCCAGTCCTGCTCGGGGTTTTCCAGATCGTACTCTTCATCGCTGTAGGGCAGTACCGCCAGTACGCGGTCGAGCATGGCGTCGAGGCCATTGCCACCGGGTTCGAACTGGTACTGGTCCAGCGGCAGGAAGTGCTTGAGGTAGCTGAAGGCATAGGCCCGAAAGATATTGTCGGGGGCGAGGGAGACCAGCGGGCCTACCTGTGACATCACCAGGCGATTGATGCGATCCGGCAGCTTGCGGTGTTGCTCGGGGTAGGTGGCGTCTTCGGGCAGGTCCTTGGCCGTCAGTACTGCCATCGACAACATGGCTGAACCCATGCAGTGGGCCACGATGTCGATCTTCTCCACGCCGGTGCGGCGGCAGACCTCTGCAACTGCCAGCGGGATATCCGCATAGGCCAGCTCTTCGAAGCTGTAGTTGCGGCGGCTGGTGGGCATGCCGCAGCTTGAGCGCATATCCAGAATCCAGATATCGCGACCGCGGTTCGACAGGAAGCCCGCCAGATTGGGATTGACCGCGTGGTGGGCAAAGGTGGTGCCGCTGGCGCTGTAGCCGTGAATCATCAGCACCGGCGGTTGCTGGGTATTGCGGCAGGGGTAGCGCGTGAGGCGGTAGTCGCCGGCGTGGCTTGCGGGTACGCCATCGGGCAGGCGCGTAACGCGCTGGCCGTATATTTCCATGTCGGGCAGGCCCGGCACCCGGCCTGGAAGGCGCTGTGGCACGCGCGGCAGGCCTACATCCGGCGCCCGCAGGCTCAACAGGTGGGTATTCAGCAGAAGGCGCACGAAATAGGCCGCCAGCGACCCCACTTCGGTGAGTGCCAGCGCCAGGTTCTCCTGTTTGCTGATGCGAAACAGGGGCAGGCCCTTGCGGGCGAGGAATTCCGGCCGCAGCACCAGTCGCGCGGGTTTGTTCTTCACCAGGTTGGGGAACGCGTCGAGGTCCACTTCCATCAGCTGGCGCAGCGGATTGCCGCGCCGCATGTAACCGATGCGTTTGTAGCCATGAATGCGCCACGGACTGTATTTCTTGACCAGGGCCTCATCCAGCTCCTTGGTCTTGATGTACAGCTCGTATTCGAACAGGCGCACTTCGCCGGCGCGGCTCAGGTGCTTCAGTCCGCTGATGGCGATGCTGCGCTCAGCGCCCTGTTGCGCGTCCTTGTGCGGGGTGAGCGGGTGTCTCGACTGGTAGAGATCACGCCAGCCGCGATTGCCGAAGTAGGCGCACAGGGCGCGCCAGGTCCTTTGCAGTACATTTGAACGCTCCCGGGACAGGATGGTGAGCCGACCGCCCACCGGGGCGGTGAACAGGCTCTCCGCGTCCAGGCGCTGTTCCAGCTCCCTGCCGGAAAGACGCTCGAGGTCGATTTTTGCCCAGGTGGCAGCGTCGAACAGTCGCAACTGGCTGCGCTTGTGCGTGGCGGCCGAGCGATCGGCAACCTTGAGCGTGTGCAGTTCGCCGCTGCGGTCGTCGACAGCGGTCAGTTGGTGCAGGGCCTTGTCTTCGAAGAACAGCGTCAGCTCCGCCATGTACTGTTTTTCCTCGCCCTCCATACGCAGGCTGACCGGCCCCCGCAGGCGCTCGGCGAACTGCATCTCGGTTGGCTGCGGGTCTTGCTTCAGCTGGATGTGGTCGAAGTGCGGTCGCTCGCGGAAGGTCTCGCCGTGCACTTCCTCGACTTTGGTGAGCCCCCAGTCGTCGAGCAGGTGGTCCATGGCGCGTGCGCAGACGGCGGAGATGGTGAGCGCCGGATTCGTGCCCACGGCGCGCGGCAGGATAGCGCCGTCCAGCACCACCAGGTTCCTGTGTACTTCTTGCCCGTCTCCCTTGAAGACCTGCCCGCAGTGGTTGACGACGCCATGTTCACCGCTGTCAGCCATGGGGCATCCGCCCAGCGGGTGCACGGTCATCAACGGGCCTTTCATGTCGCCGGCAAGGAACTGGAGGTCGCCGGGCAGGGGCTGCCACAGCGGATTGGGAATGATGTTGCCGCCACTGCCGGATTGCTCCGCCAGGGTTTCCAGCTGTTCGATCTGGGCCGGGAACAGCGGGTGGGTGCGCACTTCCGGCCAGGTCACGCTGATGGCGCCGTCGCTGGTGGCTTCGAAGTCGTCGCGGAACTCAAGCCGCCCGCCTGCACCGTCATCGCCAATCACCGCGTACACCTGGCTGTGCTGTATTGCGTCGCGGTCGACTGCCAGGGGGTCGGGGCTGGGGTGAGACTGGCCGTGGGTACACCAGTCCACCGTGGCCAGCTGGTGGAGGCTGTTGACGGTGGTGTAGAGCTCCTGGAACACCCAACGCATGGCGCCCGGCACCGCCATTTCCTCGATCACCACCGGGTGGCGATGACCCTGGCTGCGGCAGTCGATAACGCCAGTGATTGTCGGGCCCACCGTGCGACTGTCCAGTGCCTCGGTCTCGTCGGCTACCGCATTGATCTCGGGCTCCATGTTGTAACCCACTGCGATCATGTCGCCGTTGCCGGAAAATCGGCTGCCCAGCTGCTCCGATAGCGGTAAGCGCGGCGAGCGGCTGCGCAGCAGTATCTCGGTGGAGCCGAGGGCGCCGGCCGCCAGGATCACCTTGCGGGCCTTAAGCTCGGTGCTTGCGCCTTCCTTGTCGGCAAGCGTCGGCAGGGTATGCACCACCCGCACCCGCCACAGGTCTTCATTATCGGGTTCCAGGCTCAGCACCGTGGCGCCGGTGATGATGCGCGTCCCCTCGCGGCGCCGGGCGCGGGCCAGCAGGTTCAGGTCCAGGGAGGTCTTGGCGCCCATGTTGCAGCCAGTGGCGCAGTCGCCGCACAGGGTACAGCGGCGCATGTCGACGCCGGCGTCGTTGTCGCCGTCTGCCATGGCCACGGTGATGGCGGCGTCGCGGAACTGGGCGTTGGGGGAGCCGCTGGCGAGCTTTTTCAGGGCCTGGTATTTCTTGAGCGGTTTGTGTTGCGCCGCCTCGTGCAGGGCGATGGTATTGTCGCGGCCATCCCGGTCGGCGGCACCCAGTTCGCGCTTCATGTCACGGTAGTACTGCATCAGGCGTTTGCTGTCTTTGCGCACGGCTCGCGGCCAACCTGACTTGAAGTAACTCTCCGGGAGCTCTTCCATGACACCGGCATTGATCAGGGAGCCGCCGCCCAGGCCGCTGGCGACCAGCACGTTGTAGTCGTCGTCGACGCGAATATCGAACAGGCCGTCACGCAGCCCCTTGGCTGCCGCTCTGGCTTCCTCTTGCTCGCGTTCCTGTTCGGCGTTCCAGGCGCGGGGTGTCGTCATGCGCACGTGGCCGGCCAGGCTCGACACGTCGGCGGGAAACATGCCCGGCAGGTATTCCTTGCCGCGCTCCAGCAGGCAGACCTTCAGGGAGACATCCTCGGCCTGTTCCGCCCAGGCGAGGCGCGACGCGGCGATAGAGCCGCCGTAGCCGCTGCCGATAATGATGACGTCGAAGTCGGGTTCTGTGGATTCGGGGTCCTTGCCTGCCAGTTCGGCGATCAGTACCTCGAGCCCCTCGGAGAGCCAGGTGGTGGCTGTTTTGTCGCTGTCCTGCGACTCCTGTTGCGCGCGGTCCCTGGCGGCATCGCTCATAGTTCAGGCTCCGATATGGCAGGCCTTGGTAATTGCCTGTTTCAGCGGGTCCACCAGTACCGGTTTGTTGAGAATCGGTACACCGGCGGCACGCGCCTGCTGCAGTCGGTCAGGTGCGGTATCGCCGCTGATAATAATGGCCGGCAACCCGGGATACAGGTGACGCAGCCGGTCGATGGTGTTCAACCCCGTGTCGTGGTCTCGCAGCCGGAAATCCACCAGTGCCAGGTCGGGCTTCTCGGTGGTGGCCATGGACACCGCGTCGCTGGTGTTGCTGGCGACCTGCACGCTGCAGCCCAGCACCTCCAGCAATACCTTCATGCCGTCGCGCACCTGGCTCTCGTCGTCCACGACCAGGATCTTCAGTTCGTCCAGGGAGCTGACCTGGCGCTGGCTGTCGTCGGCGGTGGTGGGAATGGCGTCGGCGGCGATGCGCAGCGTGAAGCTGGTGCCCCAACCGGGCTCCGATTCCAGGGAGAGTTCCAGGTTCAGTAGTTGTGACAGGCGCTGAACGATAGCCAGGCCCAGCCCGAGCCCCTTGCTGCGGTCGCGCTCCGGGTTGGTGACCTGGTAGAACTCTTCGAAGATGTGCTCCTGGTCGGCCTCGGGAATGCCGGTGCCGGTATCAGACACTGTCAGCTCCCAGCTGTCGGCAGACGGGGTGGCAAGCACCTGGATGCTGCAGTCACTGTTGTGGGCAATGGCATTGGTGAGCAGGTTGCGCAGGATGCGCTCCAGCAGGCCCGGGTCGGTACGCACCGCTGCGTCCGCCGGGCAGTCGAGGCTCATGACAATGTCTTTTTCTCCGGCGGTGACCTGGAACTCTTCACACAGCCGGCAGAGCATGCTGTGCAGGCTGAAGCGATTGACCTTTACTGACACAATCCCGGCATCGAGCTTGGAGATGTCCAGCAGGGCATCCAGCTGGTAGGTCAGGGCTTTCACCGCGTTGTCGATGTTCTCTGCAATATGTGTTGCCCGGCTGTCGAGTTCGCGCATACCGAGTGCGGCACTGAACAGCGACAGCGTATGAATCGGCTGGCGCAGGTCGTGACTGGCCGCTGCCAGGAAGCGGGTCTTGGCGCTGCCGGCGGCTTCCGCCTTGGCCAGGGCGTCTTCCAGCTGGGCGCGCATTTCGAAGGATTCCCTGAACATCGCAAAGATGCGCCGGGAAACGAAGAACAGGCTGATCATGTAGGCGAAGCCGTTGAGGGCGATCAACAGGCCCATGGCGCCCCCGGGGCCGACCAGCCCGCTCCAGACCCACATGCTGAACAGGGGCAGCAGCCCCAGGCAGATATGGGCGAGGGCGAAGGGCATGAAGCCCATGGCGGTGACGGTGGAGACCACGCCCATACCGATGATCAACATCGACTGCAGGGCGGCCTGGAAGGGTGTAAACAAGGGGAAGAACACCAGCGATACACTGTGCAGGGCGGTGTTGCAGACATTGACCAGCGCGGCGGTCCGCAAGGTGCGGTGCGGCTCGAGGTGACTGCGTTTGCGCAGGCTGCGAATGATGATGACTCTCGCGACCTGCGCCATCACCACCATCCCCAGCCAGGCCGCCCAGACCAGTATCAGGTCCGGCGCCTGCTGGTAGGCCATGTAGGCAATGATGCTCATTGCTACCACGACACTCACCGGCGAGTGTGTCACCTGCGTGGAGAGTAGCCTGAGCAGTTCTTCCTCGAGGGCGGCGTCAGGTGTGGTGTTCGAGCGTTTCACTAAGGCTACAGCCCGTCATGGTCTCAACATGCCAAATTAGTGCAAACTCGGCTAACTGCCAATACGTCGTACGTCCTAGGGGTGCACGGCAGGGCGCCTAATCCTTGGTTTAGGCCAAATGGCCGCCGCCGACCTGTAGCCGAGGATTTGCAGACGCTTTGTGGACGTATTGCCGACGTATTGCCGCGACAGCCGCGCCCACGCGCTAGTATCCTGAAGGAAAAGCTACCGGGGTCTGCCGTGAAACGCGCACTGAAAATTCTTGCACTGCTGCTGGTACTGGTGCCGCTGGGCCTGGCCGGCTACGTCTGGTATCTGTTGCAGCCGCGGGCCCAGGATCTACCCCTGCCCGCAGCCCTGGTATCCGTCGAGGCGCCCGAGGGCATTGCGCTGCTGCAACTTGCCGAACACAGCGCCGACTACCCCGCGCTGGCCGAGGCCTACCAGTCCCAGGCGTTGGGCAGCTACTGCGGGGTGGCCAGCGGTGTCATGGTGCTGAATGCACTGGGCGGCACCAGTACCCAGTCCGATTTCTTTACCGATGCCACCAGGGCGGTACGCACCCGCATGCAGGTGACCCTGGGAGGCATGTCGCTGGCGGACCTCGGCGGTGTGCTCGATGCTCACGGCCTGAGAGTGCAGGCGCTGCACGGAGACCAGCTCAGCCTCGAGGAGTTTCGTGAACTGGTGACGCGCAACCTGTCGACACAGGGAGACTACCTGCTGGTGAACTATCAGCGAGAGGCCCTGGGCCAGGGCAGGGTAGGGCACATCTCACCCCTGGGGGCCTATAACGCGGTGGCCGACAGGGTGCTGATCATGGATACCGCCAGCTACAAGTACCCGCATACCTGGGTGCCGGTGGAGATGCTCTACAGCGCCATGCAGGAACACGACAGCAGTACCGGTCGCCCGCGCGGCCTGCTGGAAGTGGCGCGCTAGACCGACTGGCCTAGGCCATGGTTTAGGCCTTCCGTCCAATTGTTTCCCGGCCGGATTCAGGCAGACTGGTGCATACAGTCCAGGTCATGGACTGTTGAGTGCAGGGCGACTTATTCGCTTTGCCGGGGGTTGAAATGCAGTGGTGGGAACGCGGCCTTCGCGATTGCTGGCACAACCGTAGCGTCAAGTACGCTGTCGTGTTTGTAATGCTGGCGTTTGCGTTGGTCTGAACGAGGACTCCCCTCTCCAGGGTCCGGCCGGTCGTGGCCTCAGCAAGGCCAGGGGTGTGAAACAGGGTGAACAGGTGATGCGCAGGGGATGCGCAGCGCGCCAGGTTTCGCCAGGGAAGGCGGAACTGCGGGGGCGGCATGCGTAAGCGGCCGCCCCCGCCTCTTTTTGTACCCGGCTGTCTTAGCCCTCTACTTTAGCCCGCTACGCGTTCGATAATGACGGCCGGTGCCATGCCGCCGGCGGCGCACATGGTGACCAGGCCGAACTGCTTGTCGGCGCGTTCCAGTTCATCGACCATGGTGCCGATCAGGATCGAGCCGGTGGCGCCAATCGGGTGGCCCAGGGCCATGGCACCGCCGTTCACGTTGACCTTGTCGCGGTCCAGGTCCAGGTGGCGGATAAAGCGCTCGGCCACCACCGAGAACGCCTCGTTGATTTCAAACAGGTCGATATCCTCCAGCGTCATGCCGGCCTTGGCCAGCACCTTTCTCGCCGCCGGTACCGGCGCGTTCAGCATCAGTGTGGGGTCGTCACCCATGTTGGCCATGGCGACGATCCGCGCCCGCGGCTTCCAGCCCTGCGCCTTCGCATACTCCGGCGAGGCCATCAGCACGGCGGCGGCGCCGTCAACCACACCCGACGAGTTGCCGGCATGGTGTACATGATTGATCTCCAGGTCCGGGAACTTCTTCTTGACCAGGGCGCGGAAGGTGGTGCCGGCCTCGTCCAGCGGGTAATCCGCCAGGCGCTCGAAGGAGGGATCCAGCGCCGCCAGGGATTCCATGGTGGTCTGGGGCCGCGGGAACTGTTCCTGGTCCAGCGCCAGGCTGCCGTCAGGGTTGTGCACCGGTATCAGTGACTTGTCGAAGCGGCCTTCCTTGATGGCCCGGTCGGCATTCTGCTGTGAGACCACGGCCAGTGCGTCTACCGCCTCGCGGTCGATACCCTCGAGGGTGGCGATGGCATCGCCGCATACGCCCTGGTGGGGCTGCGGGTGCATTTCCCGCAGGTCCAGGTTGTCGCTGTCGATAAACGGCGACTGGTCTGCGAACCCTCCATACAGCGACATCATCTCGGTGCCACCGCCGATGGTGCAGTCTTCCATGCCGGCCATGATGCTGGTGGCGGCCATGTTGACCGAGGTAATACCGGACCCGCAGAAGCGGTCCAGGGTCACCGCGCTGGAGCGGATGTCATAGCCGGCGGCCAGGGCGGCCATGCGGCCGAGATCGCCTTTCTGGGTGCCGCGCTGGGCGCTGGTACCCCAGACGATGTCATCGACTTCGGCGGTGTTGAGGTCATTGCGTTCGGCGATGGCCTTGAGCACGGTGGCGCCGAGGTGTTGTGGGTGGAGGTGCGCCAGGGCGCCTTTCTCGGGCTTGCCGATACCCCGCGGGGTGCGGCAAGCATCAATAATCCAGGCTTCAGCCATTGTTTAGCTCCTAGTGTGGGATCGGAACGGGATGAGATTTTCCGCGTTGCGAAAAACTATTCCATTCCGCTCTTTCCAAGTTCAAGGTTGTCCGGTGTCAGACGGTTCAGTTCAGCTTCCTATGTTTAGTCATGGGCTGGTGCAGCGGAGTGAGCGGGTACGCGACTATTCCCTGCGGGAAATAGATCGCTGCCCCGCGCAAGTCCGCTGCCTACCGCCCCTTCCAGTTGGGTGCGCGCTTTTCGGCGAAGGCGGTGGCGCCTTCGATGGCATCTTCGCTGGTGAACACCGGGTTGATGATGTCACCCTGTTTGGCCCACATTTCTCCCTGGGACCAGTCGGCCTGGTCGACAATCACCTGCTTGCTGGCAGCCACGGCCAGCGGGCCGTTGGCGGCGATTTTACCGGCCAGTTCCTTGGCCGCGTCCAGCGCAGTACCGGAGGCCACCACGTGGTTGATCAGCCCCAGTTCATAGGCGCGCTGTGCGGTAATGA
>JASJBK010000057.1 GCA_030066555.1 Halieaceae bacterium | reverse complement strand
CGGAACTGAACGCCACCCTGGACGCCGCACGCAAGGCGTTTGCTACCCTGTAGGAAAAAGGAGACCTGCATGGCATTCAATCTGGCCCGCGGCCAATTCCCTACCACCCGCATGCGCCGCCTGAGGGCACGGGATGCAACGCGCGAGATGGTGCGTGAGAGCCGCCTGTCACCGGCTGACCTGATTTTCCCGGTCTTCGTGCTGGACGGCGACGGGCAGCGCCAGGCGGTACCCTCCATGCCCGGCATTGAGCGGCTCAGCGTCGACCTGCTGATTGAGCAGGCACGGGAGCTGGTGGGGCTGGGCATTCCCGCTATCGCCCTGTTTCCGGTGGTAGAGGCCAACGGCAAATCGCTGGACGCCGCCGAGGCCTACAACCCCGACGGCCTGGTGCAGCGGGCCGTGAAAGCCCTCAAGGATGCGCTGCCGGACCTCGCGATCATCACCGACGTGGCGCTGGATCCTTACACCAGCCACGGCCAGGACGGTATCGTCGACGAGGCGGGCTATGTGCTCAACGACGTCACCTCGGAAACCCTGGTGCGCCAGGCCCTGTCCCACGCCCATGCCGGTGTGGATATCGTCGCGCCCTCGGACATGATGGACGGTCGCATTGGCGCCATCCGCCAGGCCCTGGAAGAGCAGGGCCACGTCAATACGCTGATATTCTCCTATGCCGCCAAGTACGCATCGTCTTACTACGGCCCGTTTCGCGACGCGGTGGGCTCGGCTGACAACATCAAGGGCGGCAACAAATACAGCTACCAGATGGACCCGGGCAACAGCGACGAAGCCCTGCATGAAGTGGCCCTGGACCTCGCCGAGGGTGCCGATATGGTGATGGTCAAGCCCGGCCAGCCCTACCTGGACATCGTGCGACGCGTGAAGGAAGCCTTCCAGGTACCCACCTTCGCCTACCAGGTGAGCGGCGAGTACGCCATGCACCAGGCCGCCTTCGCCGAGGGCTGGCTGCCACGTGAGGCCATCATTCTCGAATCCCTGCTGGGCTTCAAGCGGGCGGGCTGCGACGGCATCCTCAGCTACTTTGCGCGCGATGCCGCGGAGCTGCTGCAGGGCGGTTGATGCGCATGCCGGCACGCTGGCTAGTATTCACTCTACTGCTGCTTGCCCAGGACCTCTGGGCGGAGTGCGGATGCCTGTGGCAAGGCTCCTTCGCCGACGTCCAGCAGGACAGTGACCTGGTCGTCTCCGGCGAGATCATCACCAGCAGTGGCAACTCTGTCGATTTGCGCGTTACCCGCAAGCTGCGCGGCGAGCTATTCCAGGACACCGTGCGCATCTGGCTCGATACCGGCAGCCTGTGCCGCGCGGATGTCGGCAACTTCCCGCTGGAGAGCACCTGGGTCATGGCCCTGGACCGCATCGACGAGGTTCCCCCGGGCGGCTTCAATCCGAATACCCCCAATATCAGCTACGGCCGGGTGGGCGACTACAGCCTGTCGCGCTGCGGTGGCTACTGGTTACGGCAATCCGAGAATATGGTCACTGGCAATCTCACCGGCGGGCCGCGCTGGGAAATGGCGCCCAAAATGTCGCCCATCCTGCTGGAACTGGTGGCGGGCTATGTCAGCGGCGCCATCGACCGCAAGACACTGGAGGAAGCCGGCCGCGTAGACCCCGCCCTGCAGGAACTGATCATCAATACCCGGCTGTTCCTGCGCCAGGGTCAGTAGCCCTTAACCCGGCCCAGGTACCAACTCCAGTAGCTCGTCTATCATCATCAGCGACAGCCCCCAGATGCGCCGGCCCTCGAACATGTAGCAGGGCAAGGGAATCGGCACCCTGTCGCGCTTCCAGTGCATGGTCTCGCGGTTGCTGTAGTCATTGAGAAAATCCACCGGCACCCACACCACCTCGGCCACTTCGTAGTTGGGTTCGAACTCCACCTCACGGGCCAGGCGGAACAGGTAAGGCGTGACGATCATGGGCCGCCGGTGCAGCAGCCGGGGCCGGGCAGTAATTTCCGACAGCCGGCCGATACACGGCTCGGCCTCACCCAGGGCCAGGCCAATTTCCTCGTGGGTTTCACGCTTGGCGACATCCAGCCCATGGCGGTCGGCCTGCTCCATGCGCCCACCGGGGAAAGCCATATGCCCCGACCAGGGGTCGCCGCGGCGTTCGGCGCGCTTGATCATGAGCAGCTCACAGCGCCCGCGCTGTTCGCGGACGATCATCGCCACTGCGGAGCGCAACATCAGCGCGCGCAGCATCTTGCGGCGGGGCCGGTGCTGGTTCAGGGCGTGTTCAATTTGCTCGAGGGAAAGGGACACAGTGCAATAACGGTTGGCGATAGTTTCATTAAGCCAGCCGCCCAAAGGGCTGACAAGCAGGCTGTCAACGAATTGCGCGCTACCGCGTTATAGACAGGGAGCCCATCACTGCCTGTGCTACGATGACCGACACCGCTGCTACCATCTGCTACAGCTGGATTGAACCGAATCCCACCGGAAACAGGGAACAGAGCCTGGACCGACACAGTGCCATGAACGGCTTCCTGCAGGACGTTGAACGGCGGGCACTGCGGATAGCAGAGCTGTCGGTCGGCAACCGCGATGACGCCCTCGAACTGGTCCAGGAAGCGATGCTGGGGCTGGTGCGCCGCTACTCCCTGCGTCCCCGTGACGAGTGGAAACCACTGTTCTACCGGATACTCCAGAGCCGCATCAATGACTTTCACCGCCGCCGCGCGGTACGGCGTCGGGTGATGGCATTCATGCCCGGCAGCACCGGGGACGAGGTCGCGGACCCAATGGAACAGGCCACAGCCGGAGAGCGGGAAAACCCGGTAAGCGCGCTGCAGCAGGAGATCGCCAACCAAGCTATGCTGGATGCTATCGGCGACCTTCCGACCCGACAGCAGCAGGCCTTTGTGCTGCGCGCCTGGGAGGGCATGTCCACCCGCGATACCGCCGTTGCCATGGACTGTAGCGAAGGCAGTGTAAAAACCCACTACAATCGGGCCATAAATGCCCTGAAAGACGCGCTGGCAGAGCATGCGCCCCATGAACACCACTGATCGGGACACTGATCGCGACAGCAGCCACCTCAACGACGAGGCGCTGGAAAAGCTGGCTTGCGCCAGCCTCGATGACAGTGTCGCCCACCTCGATGCGGCTACCCTGTCGCAGCTCAACCGCGCCCGCCAGGCCGCCCTGGCCGAAGTCGACAAACCCTACAACCCCGGGAACTGGCTGGCCCTGACCGCGGCTGCCTTTGTCATTGTGGCGATCGCCGTGGCCTTGCCGCTGTTACAGCCTCAGGACACCGCCACTCCCGAGCTGGACGCCACTGCCATCAGCGTGGCAGAAGACGCCGAATTGCTTGAGGACCTGGACCTGGTGCTGTGGATGATGGACAACGAGGACCATGCCAGCTAAGCAGCTTGTCACCGCCCTGCTCCTGCTGACGCTACAGGCCGGTGCCTGCTCCGTGGCCCATGCCCAGCGGCCGGCACAGGCACCCACCTGGAATCAGCTGAGCCCGGACCAGCAGCAGCTCCTGCAGCGGCATCAGCAGGAATGGGAGGGCATGCCCGAGTCTGATCGCAAGCGCCTGGCGAACAATGCTGCGCGCTGGTCGAACATGAGCCCCGAACAGCGCCAGCAGGCGCGCAAGCGTTACCGCGCACTGAAGGGCCTGTCTCCCCAGCAGCGCCAGGCCCTGCGGCAGCGCTGGCAGGGTATGGACCCGGAGCAGCGCCAGCGCCTGCGCCGCCGGCTTTCAAATATGACCCCGGAACAGCGCGAACAGGCACTGTCCCGATTCCTCGAGCGCCAGGGCAGGAACTAGCGAACCGCGATGCCAGCCCCTGATGGTGCCTTCCTGCACCTGGAATCCCTGTATTTTTCCTATCGCGCCCTGCCGGTGCTCAAGGGCATCAACTGGACCTGGCGCGAGGGCGAGCAGTGGGCCTGCATAGGGCCCAACGGCGCCGGTAAGACGACCCTGGCGGGGCTGCTGAGCCGCCAGCTCGACTGGGGCAGCGGTGAACTGCTGCGCAGCGAGGCCCTGGAGGGCGGCCACTGCAGCTACGTGTGTTTCGAACAGCAGAAAAGTCTCTGCGATCGCGACAAGCGGCTGGATGATTCAGAGTTTCGCAGCGACGCGCACGACCCTGGCACTACTGTTGCGACTGCCATCGGTGCCGAGCTCTCAGAGGCCACCTGCCAACAGTGGATCGATCGGCTTGGCATCCGCCACATCCTCGACCGGGGGCTGCGGTTCATCTCCACCGGGGAAATGCGCAAAACCCTGCTATTGCGCGCCATTCTCCAGGCGCCGGCGCTGCTCATCCTCGACAGCCCGCTGGACGGGCTCGACCGCGCCAGCCAGCAGGCCATGCGAGAAATCCTCGAGCAATTGCTGGCGACCCCAACCCGCATGCTGCTGCTGGCACGCAGCCTGGTGGACATTCCCGCCGGCGTCAGTCACCTGCTGGTACTCGACGCGGGCGAGGTGGTGGCTGCCGGCCCGAGAGAGACGGTACTGGCAGACCCGGACGTGCAGGCGCTGATGGCGCCGCCGCAACTGGCCTTTGACATCCTGCCGGCGCCGGCGGAACGCCCCTATGAGCTCAGCATCGATACGCCGCGGCTGGAACTCCACGATGTGTCCGTGAGCTACGGCGACACCCGCGTGCTGGCGGGCGTGAGCTGGACCCTGGGACCGGGGCAGCATTGCAACATCGCCGGGCCCAACGGCTGCGGCAAGACCACCCTGCTGAGCCTGGTCACCGGCGACAACCACAAGGCTTACGGCCAGGATATTACCCTGTTCGGCCGGCGTCGCGGCAGTGGCGAAAGTGTCTGGGACATCAAGCAGAAGTTCGGCCAGGTCGACACCCAGCTGCACCTCAACTACAGCCGCGGCATGGCGGTGCTGGAGGTCGTGGTCAGCGGCTTCTTTGACAGCCTGGGGCTTTACGACGACTGGGGAGACAAGCAGCTGGAAATCGCCCGCGCCTGGCTGCGCACCCTGGGTATGAGTGAACTCGAGCGCGCGCCCTTCGATACCCTGTCATTCGGCATCCAGCGCATGGTGCTGCTGGCCCGCGCCATGGTGAAATCGCCTGCCATCCTGATCCTCGACGAGCCCTGCCTGGGGCTGGATCGCCACCACACCCGGGGCATCCTCGATGCGGTGGACCACATCGCCGGGCACAGCGATACCCAGGTGGTCTACGTCAGTCACAGCGTCGGCGAGATGCCGGCCTGTATCAACCAGTGGCTGGAGTTTGTTCCCAGCGATTCAGGCTTTGAGCTTGTGCAGCGGGAGTCAGCCTGAGCCAGGCGTAGCCGCCGTATCGGTGAGATATGGCGGCTAGGGCCGGGCCAGTTCGCGCAGGTCGTCACAACTGCCCGCGTCGCAGTACAGCAAACCCCGCTGCGCCGCGGCCCGGGCCGCATCCTCTTCGCCGCGCTGCCGGTGCAGGCGCGCCAGTTCCAGGTAGACCAGGGCATTGGCGGGGTCAAGGCGCTGGGCGCGCTGCAGTAGCGCATCGGCGCGCTGCAGGTCGCCGCGGCGGCGGGCTTCGCGGGCCTGGTCGAGCAGGCCGGCGCTGGCGGTGCGCAGCCCTGGATCGGATTTGGCAGGCGCCACGCTGGCGGGTGTGCGGGCGGGGGCTGCCGGTTCGGATGTCGACTCGCTGCGAGTGCGCGTCGGCTCACTGGCACAGGCCGTCAACAACAGCCCCAGCAGGACAATCAGAAAAGCTCGCGAAACCATTCAATAATCCGGTCGGAAGTCCTCGCACAGGGGCCGCGCTCGGTGGGTTCGGAACCTGCCACAAACGGCAGCAGGCGAGCGTCGGCGCAGCTGCGCCCGCTGAGCTTACCACTGGCTTCGTCGACCCAGAAATGTTCGACCCCGTCAGGCACCCGGTAGGCCAGGGGCTGGGCGCTGGCGCGCGCCATGAAATGCGACCAGACGCGGGCAGCGCCGGTGGCTCCGGTGAGGCCGGTGGCGGCGTTGTCGTCACGACCGATCCAGTTCACCGCCAGCAGGTCACCGGCAAAGCCGGCAAACCAGGAATCCCGGTTATCGTTGGTAGTGCCGGTCTTGCCGGCCACGGCAAATCCCGCCGGCAGTTCGCTGTAGACAATCTTGCCCGTGCCCTCCTGTACCACCTCACGCAAGGCGTAGTGCAGCAGGTGAATCGCCCGGGTGGACGCCACCTGTTCGTAGGCCAGCGGGAACCGCTGCAGCAGGGTGCCGTCGGCGGCTACCACGTCGCGGATGGTATGCAGGGGCAGGTTGAAACCGCCAGCGGCAATGGACTGGTACAGCGAGGCGACATCGAGGGGCGCCAGCCCGCCAGCGCCGAGCAACATGGCCGGCACATCCGGCTGCTCGCGCTCCACCCCGAGCTGCTCGAGAGTGGCGCGCACCCGTTCGGTGCCGAGCTCCATGCCGAGCCGCGCGGTGGCCTGGTTGTAGGACTGTGACAGGGCCCGGTGCAGGAGCACCGTACCGTGGGACTGCTGGTCGAAATTGGCGGGTGACCAGCGATTCGACGGGTCCAGTTCGACACTGAACTCACTGTCATCCAACGGCGACGCCAGGGTCCAGCGTTCGGGTTCTTCCAGCGCCGTGAGATAGACCACCGGCTTGATCAGCGAGCCCACCGGCCGCACCGCATCCACGGCGCGATTGAATCCGGCAAAGCGCGGCTGGCGGCCGCCGATCATGGCCCGCACTTCACCGTTGCCGAAACTGGTGACCACCATGGCCGCCTGCAGCTCGCCACCCGGGTCCAGCCCGTCCAGCACCGTCTGGATGCTGGCCTCGGCCTGGCGCTGCAGCCGCGGGTCGAAGCTGGTGAAAATCTTCAGGCCGGCGGCACCGAGGTCCTGCTCACGGTAGTCTCGACGCAGCTGGCGCCGCACCAGGTCCAGGAAAGCGGGAAAGCTGTTCATGATGCGCGGCCGCTGGCTCAGCCCCAGGGGCATGGCAATGGCTACCCGGTACTCCGCCTCGTTGATCAGGTTCTCAGCGCGCATCACCCCCAACACCACATCGCGACGCGCCCGGGCGCGCTCCGGGTGGCGCAGCGGGTTGTACAGTGACGGGCCCTTGACCATACCCACCAGCAGGGCCTGCTGGTGCAGGGCCAGTTCCTCCAGCGGCTGGTCGAAGTAGTGGCGGCTGGCAAGGCCAAAGCCGTGAATCGCCCGCGGCCCATCCTGCCCGAGGTAGACCTCATTGAGATAAGCCTCGAGAATCTCGTCCTTCTCGGCATGCAGTTCCAGCAGCGCCGCCATTACCACTTCCGTGAGCTTGCGGCTGAAGCTGCGCTCGCGGGTCAGGTAGTAGTTCTTGATCAGCTGCTGGGTAATCGTGCTGCCGCCCTGTACCAGGCGGCCCGCGCGCAGGTTAACCCAGGCGGCGCGAGCAATGCCGGTGAGGGATATGCCCCAGTGCTGGTAGAAGCGCCGGTCCTCAACCGCCAGCAGCGCCTGCCTCAGGCTCGCCGGTGACTGCCCCAGCTTGAGGAGCAGTCGGTCTTCCTGGTGGCGAGGATAGATGCCGCCGATCTGCACCGGCTCCAGCCGATACAGCGGCAGGCCGGTGCCGCCACTTCGCAATCGTTCCAGGCGCTGGCTCGAGAACTCCAGCGACAGGCGTCCCGCGGGACGCAGCTCGTCGGGAAAGCGGAATTCGCGGGTGTACAGATCGATGCGCTCGCCCTGCCTGCGCATCTGTCCCGGTGCCGAGGGGGTAGCGACGGAGCGGTAGCCAAGCAGTGCCAGCTCTTCGGCGACATCATCGGCGCTGGCCGTCAGGCCCGGATACAGTTCCAGCGGCCGGGCATACACGCTGGCCGGAATCTCCCAGCGTCTATCGCTGAACGTAGTGCTGACCAGGGCATCGAGATAGACCAGCAGCATCGCTGCCAGCACGGTGAGCGCCAGCGCGATGCGCAGGATCAGCGGGCGTTTCAGGGGGCGCTTTCTGCTCTTCATAGTCGGCGGGCAGTATAAAAGTAGCGACCCGCCCAGTCATTGACCATAATACCGGCCTTTCAAACCGGGAGATGGCAAGTGAAGCAGTACAAGGTATATGGCATCGGCAACGCACTGGTGGATACGGAGATCCAGGTCGAAGACGCCGAGCTCTCCGCCATGGGCGTCGAGAAAGGCCTGATGACCCTGGTCGACGAGGGCCGCCAGCAGGAGCTGGTGGACCAGCTCAGCGACCATCTTGTGACCGCCAGGCGCGCCAGCGGCGGCAGCGCTGCCAATACCGTGATTGCCGTGAGCCGCTTCGGTGGCACTGGCTTCTACTCCTGCAAGGTGGCCAACGACGACAACGGCGATTTCTACCTTGAAGACCTGGAGGCTGCCGGCGTCGTGCACAACTGGACCGCCGATCGCGACGGCGGCACCACCGGCCGCTGCCTGGTGCTGATCTCCCCGGACGCCGAGCGCAGCATGAACACCTATCTCGGTATCAGCGAAACCCTCGCCACCTCCGAGCTCGTGCACAAGGCGATCGAGGAATCCGAGTACCTCTACATGGAAGGCTACCTGGTGACCTCGCCTAGCGGACGCGCCGCGGCCATCGAGGCCCGCGAACACGCCCGTGCCCACGGCGTGGCCACCGCGCTGAGCTTCTCAGACCCCGGTATGGTCGAGTTTTTCCGTGACGGCCTGCAGGAAATGCTCGGTGAAGGCGGTGTCGACCTGTTGTTCTGCAACGAAGCCGAGGCACTGAGCTGGGCCGATTCCGACGACCTCGCTGCCGCCGCGGAATCACTCAGGCAGATCGCTCGCCAGTTCGTAATTACCCTCGGCGCCCGCGGTGCGCTGCTGTTCGACGGCGAGCGCCTGATCGAGATCGACGGCACCCCCGCCGAGGCCATCGACACCAACGGTGCAGGAGATATGTTTGCCGGCGCCTTCCTGTATGCCATCACCCACGGCAAGGATTTCGAGACCGCAGGCCGCTTTGCCAGTCTCGCGGGCGCCCGGGTTGTGTCGCGCTTTGGCCCCCGACTGTCTGCCAGCGAACACGACGCGGTGCTTGAGGAGTTCTTTGGCGAGTCCGCCGCGGGCTAGAACAGGGACTGCTGCTTGCCGCAGATCTGGGCGAAGCTGGTATCCAGGAAATGCAGGATGCCGTCAGCCACCGGCGCCAGCTGCCGCTCGATATAGTGCTGGTAGTCGAGCGGCGCCTGCGGGTCCGAGGCGGGCTCGGCGCCGGCAGTGGTAATCACATACTCCACCCAGTCCCCGCGCGCCGGCGGCGAAGCACCGCGGGCCCGCGCCAGCCTCGCCGCCTGCACGTGGGGCGGGACATTGCGCTCATAGTCGTCGAGCCGGCGGCGCAGGCGCTTGCGGTATACCAGTTCCCTGTCCAGATCGCCTGCTTCCACCCGGGCCGCCAGGCTGCTCACGTAGTCCTCGAAGTCTTCCCCGGCAAACACCCGCCGGTAGAGCTCACTCTGGAAACCCCGCGCCAGCGCGGTCCAGTCGGTGCGGACGTTCTCCAGGCCCTTGAACACCAGCTGTGATTCACCATCGCTTTCCACCACGCCGGCATAACGTTTCTTGCTGCCTTTTTCCGAGCCGCGAATAGTGGGCATGACAAAACGCGAGAAATGGGTTTCGAACTCCAGCTCCAGCACACTCTCCAGGCCGAATTCATCGGTCAAACGCGCCTGCCACCAGCTGTTCAGCTCACGCTGCAGCCAGCGGCCCCGCTCGGCGGCGGACTGGCCCTCACGGTCGGCCACCGCCACGAACACCGAATCGGTATCGCCGTAGATCACGTGGTCCCCCAGCGCTTCGATCTGGTCGCGGGTCTCCTGGATGATCTGGTGCCCGCGCCGGGTGATGGAGCTGGCGAGCCGCGCATCAAAAAAGCGGCATCCCGGGGTACCCAGCACACCGTAGAAGGAATTCATGATGATCTTGATGGCCTGGGACTGGGCCTGGTCGCCGCCGGCCTTGGCCGCATCCCGCAGCGTCCAGAGCTGCTTGATGATATCCGGGAGCAGGTGTGCAGTGCGCGAGAAGCGCCCGCCGATAAAGCCCTCTATCGTATCCTCGACTGCGGTGTCCTGCGCCGTGCCCACCGCCAGCCCCATCGGGTCTACCCGAAAGGTACGGATAATACTGGGGTACAGGCTCTTGAAGTCGAGTACCAGCACATCGCTGTAGATGCCGGGCTCCGAGTCCAGCACAAAGCCACCAGGGCTGGCGATCTGTTCGCGGCTGGCGTTGGGGGCGACGAAGCCCGCCCGGTGCAGTCGCGGCAGATAGAGAAAATCGAAGGCCGCTACCGAGCCGCCCTGGCGATCGATGGCGAGCCCGGTCATCTGGCTGCGGGCCACGGCAAAGTCCAGCAGCCGGGTGGTCTCGAAGATATCCCATACCAGCTCACAGTCGCGCAGGTTGTACTCGGCCAGGGCGTCCTTGTCCTCCAGGAACAACTCACGAATCTGCTCGCCCCGCTGGCTGCCGTGCAGTAACTTGCCCTCTCCCAGCAGTTCGCGGCTCACTGATTCCAGCGAGAAACTCTCGAAGCGATAGGTGGCGGTGCGCAACAGGTCGATGCCGTCCAACACCGCGCGCCCGGGGATTTGCACCGCGCGCCGCTCGCCGTCGTCGTCCAGCTCGCGCCAGTGCCAGGGCCGGCCATCGCGCCCCAGTGGCAGGCTGCGAGACAGCTTGTCGCCGATGCGCTGCAGGTACCAGAGGTCAAAATTGATGACGTTCCAGCCGATGATGATGTCCGGGTCGTAGTCGACAAACCAGTCGATAAAGCGCGCCAGCAGGTCTGCTTCGCTTCCGCAGCACTCCACGTAATCCAACGCGCTGCTTTCGCCGCGCATGAATACCTTGCGCACGGGGCCTGTCTCATCCACCGCGTACAGCCCGATGCTGTATAGCTCGAGGCGATCGATGGCCGTCTCGATATCCAGTGACAACATCCGCAGATGCGGCCGGTAGTCGGCGCTGCGCACCTGCACCGCAGCCGACGGGGTGGAGGGAAAAGTGGCAGGCCGAATGGCTGACTGATAAGCCAGCGAGCCACGTACGAAGCGCTCCATCAGGTAACGGTCCGCCGGATTGAGGTCGGCTTCCAGGGGGTCGAAGCCGGCCTCCTGCAGGCGGTCACGGGCCTGGCGCAGCTGGCGCTGGCTGCGGAAGTAGAGCCCACTCACCGGCTGCATGGCGAAGTCGCGCAGGGACAGCGATTCAACCCGATAGTTGAAGTCACGGCCCAGCAGGGCCCGGGCACGCTCCACCTCAGCGCTGGGCAGGAAGAACAGCACCTCCTGTGCCGGCACCAGCAGGCGATGGGCGCCGGTGTCGGTGGCGAGCCACAGCTCCAGCTCCACCCCGGCGTCGCTGTCGCGCCACTGGCGGGTCAGCAGAAATCCGGTGGCGCTGTCGGGTATGGGCTTCAAGGAGCGATCCGGTCTGGGCTTAATCGGGGAGCTTGGTTACCCTATAGCTTACTTGCGTAGCCCGGGCGACCACCATGAGCAAACCCACCATTAGTGACGATCCGCTCTACCTGCTGCTTCGAAACGAGCAGGTCAGGGAATTCAACGAGCAGCGACATAGCATGGACACCAGCCGCCTGAAGAGCGGCGACTACCGCGGTCGCGACCTGCGCAATATGGACGCCGCCGGCCTCGACTTCAGCGACTCCTATTTCCGCAACAGCGATCTGCGCGGCATCGATTTCCGGGATACCAACCTGGAAGGCGCCAGCCTGATCGATGCCAAGGTCTCAGGCACCTATTTTCCGGAGGCGCTCAGCGCCGAGGAAATTCGCCTGTCACTGGATACCGGCACTCGTCTGCGCTATCGGCACCGGGACTGATTCTCCTGCGGGAGCTGGCATCAGCCGTCTGAAAGGAGCCTTCAGCCGTTGAAAAGGAGCCGTCAGACAAGAGCCTTCAGCCGTCAGAGAAGAGCCTTCAGCCGTCAGATAAGAGCCCTCAGCCGTCAGATAAGAGCCGCCTGAGGTCGATGATCGCGGCGTTGGCGCGACTGATATAGGAGGCCATCACCAGGGAGTGGTTGGCCACCAGCCCGAAGCCGGAACCGTTCAACACTATGGGACTCCACACCGTCTGCTGGGTCGCTTCCAGCTCGCGGATGATCTGCTGCAGGCTGACACGCGCGTTCTTGTCCTCCAGCACCTGGGCGAAATCCACCTCAGCGGCCCGCAGGAAATGAATCAGTGCCCAGGTGGAACCGCGGGCGTTATAGAAGACGTCGTCGATTTCCAGCCACGGGGTGCGCACCACGCTGTCGTCCGGCGCGGGGGTGGCCTGCGTCGCCTGGCTGTCACCGGCGAGGTCGGTATTGATACGGCGCTGGCCGACACTGGCCGTCAGCCGCTGGGACAGGCTGCCGAGCCGGGTCTCTACCGTCGCCAGCCAGTAGGCGAGGTTATCGGCGCGGGCGAAGAACTGTGCGTCGCGGGAGGCGGGGTCGGCCAGCCGCAGGGCAAAACTCTCAAGGTGCCTAATGCCCGCGCGGTACTCGCGCTCGGAGGCCGGCAGCATCCAGGAATCCGCCTTGAAATTGAACAGCGGTTCCGCCTTGGCGAGGTCCGGGTCTTCCTTGGACTGTGACTGTGAGCGGCTGTAGGACTCGCGCATGGCGCGGGCCAGGTCCCGCACCTGGATAAGCGCCCCGTATTCCCAGTTGGGCATATTGTCGAGCCATAGCCCCGGCGGGAATACGTCATTGCGCAGGAAACCGCCGGGCTTGTCGAGCAGGGTTTCGGCGACGCCGATCAGGGCGGTGGTCGTCACCGTGCCGGTGACCACCTGGCTGCTGTTCTCAGCGGCAAACTGCCCGGCGTGCTCCTGCACGTCGAATTCAGACGGAGCAATACTCCAGTACATCCCCAACACCAGTGCGACCAGCAGGTAGACTCCCAGGGCGCCGCCGACACCGCGCAGCCAGCCACCGTCGGGCGCCGCCGTGGACAGGCGCTCTCGAAGCGCACTTATGGATTCCTGGATTTTTTCCAACATAGTCTTGTCTGCCTCTGGCGCCGTCGCGCCGTTCCCTGGGGTCTGGTCCTAGTGGTGTTGATGTCCGCTGCCGGCGCCGATGGCGCGCACCTCGATAGAGAGTTCGACCGTTTCGCCGTTGTCGAATTCCAGTGTCAGCGGCAGGCTGTCGCCCTCGCGCAGGGCCCGCTTCATATTGAACAGCATAAGGTGGGCACCGCCGGGCGCCAGCGCCGCGTCGCCGCCAGCCGGGATCGGCAGGTCGGTGAGCCTGCGCATGCGCCACATACCGTCCTGCTGGAATGAGCGATGGATTTCGACGCTGCCCGCCAACGGGGTCGAAGCCGACACTAGCGCCACGGTGCTGTCACCGGGGTTACTGAGCGTCAGGTACGCGGCCGCGGTGGGCTGACCCGGCGGCATCGCACGCATCCAGCCATCGCTGGCATCCACCGCCCAGCAGGGCAGGGCAGCAAAAACTGCGACCAGTGGCAGGAATCTGAAAAAACGCATCGATCGGCTCCTCGAGTGGGGCGACACTATACCATTCCCGGCCAGTTGCGGTGGTACCCAGGCGACGCGCCGGGTGCGCAACGCGGTGAACCGCGTGCCGCGAATGCGCAACAAAGGTAAAATGCCATGAAACTTCCGCGGGTGAACGGGTCCAAGGCCGTACCTGAAGAGAATTAATCAATGCGACCACTGAAAAACCTGCTGTTAGTGCTAGCCCTGCAGCTTCCCTTTGCACTGCTATCGGGCCAGGCTGCCGCACAGGACTTGAGCCAGCCCAACGTCGGGCTGCCGGCCACCGGATTGCCGGCCACCGGATTGCCGGCCACCGGATTGCCGGCCACAGATCTAGTCCAACCCGAGCAGGAATTCCTGCGGGTCGAAGAGGCCTATCGGCTGGCGGTCGAGGTCGTTGATGAGCAACAGCTGCGGCTGTACTGGCAGATAGAGGACGGCTACTACCTGTACCAGAAGCGCTTCAAGTTCAAGCTCGAAACCGCCGACGGACCGATCGAGCTCACCCCCAGCTATTCCGAGAGCATCACCCGCGAAGACGAGTATTTCGGTGTCTCCCAGGTTCACTACCATTTCGCAGACGTCATGCTGGCGCTGGCCGCGCCGGTTGAACGCGGCACCTTGAAAATCACCTCCCAGGGCTGCGCCGATGCCGGCCTGTGCTACCCGCCGCATCGAGAGAGTTTCGAGGTCGACTTTACTCAGCGCACCATCGCCGCCGGCGCACCGAAAAAGCCCGGTCCGCGCGCCGGCAATGACAGCGGGGCCGCACCGGTAGAGCCGGTCAGCATGAGCGGCCTTTTCTACATGATGCTGCTGGCGTTCGTGGGCGGCAGCATTCTCAACCTGATGCCCTGCGTATTCCCGGTGCTGTCCCTGAAAGTGTTCAGCTTCGCCACCGGCAGTGAGCACAGCAAGCACGTGCACGGTTGGGTCTACGCCCTTGGCGTAGTCTCAAGCTTCCTGCTGGTAGCTGCCCTGCTGATCTCCCTGCAGCGGGCCGGCGCCGCAGTAGGCTGGGGCTTCCAGCTCCAGGAGCCGCGCTTTGTGGCCCTGCTGGCCTACCTGTTCTTCATCATGGGGTTGTCACTGTCCGGCTTGATCGAACTCGGTGCGGGTTTCATGGGCATGGGCAGCCAGCTCGCCGAGCGCGGCGGCTACTCGGGCTCGTTTTTCACCGGCGTGCTGGCTACCGTGGTGGCCAGTCCCTGTACCGCGCCGTTCATGGGCACAGCCCTGGGCTTTGCCGTGACACAGCCGGCGCCGGTGGCGCTGGCGGTGTTCGCCGCGCTCGGTAGCGGCATGGCTGCACCAATGCTGCTGCTGAGCTACAGCAAGACCCTGCGCGGCTGGATGCCGAAGCCCGGCCCGTGGATGGAAACCTTCAAGCAGCTGCTGGCATTCCCACTCTATGCTACCGCCATCTGGCTGCTGTGGGTCAGCGGCCGCCAGACCAGTGTCACCACCATGGCAATACTGCTGGTGGGCATGCTGGCCATCGCCCTGGGCCTGTGGCTATGGCGCTACCGCCCCTGGGGCCGCTGGGCCGGCGCCGTCGCCCTGCTGGGCGCCCTGCTGCTGATTCCCAGCGACGCGCTGAACAGCCGCGCCGTGACCGCCGAACCCAGCG
>JASJBK010000062.1 GCA_030066555.1 Halieaceae bacterium | reverse complement strand
CACAGCGCGGTGAGCTTCCGGGTCAGCGTGGACTTCTCGGCCTCGAACTGCTGCTCGATCTGCTCGATGACACTGTCTTCGGCGCCGTCTCGTACCGCCTCGAGCTGCTGCTGCAGCATCTCGATGTGGGCGTCCTTGATGCGGGAGTTGAAGCGGTCGATGACCAGCTCGAAGCGGTCCATCACGAACTGCAGTTTCACCTGCTTGGAGACAATGTGTTCGGGCGTGGTGATCTTGCCGATATCGTGCAGCCATCCCGCCAGCCGCATTTCCGCCATATCGTCTTCGTCGAAGCGCACGCCGGCATACATGCCCTCGTTCCAGTTGTTCAGTGATTCGGAGATGGCTTCGCCGAGGGCGGCAACCCTGCGGATGTGGTTGTAGGTGTGCGGGGATTTTTCACCCAGCCCTTCTGCCAGCACGGTCACGAAAGAGTTGAACAGCTCCGCCTGCTCTCCGATCAGCCGCTGGTTGGTAATCGAGGCCGCCGCCGGGAACGAGATCGACTGCACCAGCTCGATATCTTCCTGGGCGAAGGGAATGATCTGGCCCCCCTCGCCGCGGCGATTGATAAGCTGCAGGACTCCGATCAGCTTGCCCTCGTTATCCTCCAACGGGATCACCAGCATCGACCTGGAGCGGTAGTTGTTGGCCTCGTCGTAGGCGCGAGTGCCGTCAAAGGAGAAGCCCTCGGCGTGGTAGACGTCGGCAAAGTTCAGCAGCTCGCGCTTGTTGGCACAGTAGGCCGAGACATTGGCGAGGTTGGGCTCGCCATCTTCCTCCAGCGGCACCGGCGGCATCATGTCGATGTCGTTGCCCTTGAGGAAGGTATTCATGGTCTCGTTCTGCACGGCCACAAAGCGCAGTTCGCGGTGGGCGATGCGCGCGGGATCGATAGGGTCGTTGGCAAATTCTTCGTGCAGCATGTAGATAGTGCCACCGTCTGCATTGGTCAGCTTGCGCGCGGTGTTAAGGGTAATCTCGAGGATGTTGGCTACATCACGCTCGCGGCTGAAGGACATGCCGGCACGGGTTACCAGGTCCAGCTTACGGCGGCTCTCCAGGGTGGCCAGTTGCTCGATCGACAGCAGCTCGCGGAAGTGGTCGATGCCACCCTCCTGGTGGAGGATGTCGTCGACAAAGTCCTGGAGGTCTGACGACAGGATTTCTGCCAGCCCTGGCCGCGGTTCGTTACTGCTTTCACTCATTGAGTTGCCTGCCCTGGCGCGCGCTGAAATATAAATAGAAGTGTAGCATTTGTGACTTCAATCCCACCCGGCAAAAAAAAATGCCCGGAGCTGTGCACCAATTCCGTCCGGCCGCGTTAATGCTGGTTAAACTGGCCGCAATCGGGATTGGGAAAGCCCATGATTCGACAGCTCTTGATAGTCACAATCGCCTGCCTGCTGGCCGCCTGCGAACAGGTGTCGGTCAATGGGCCCGTGGGCGGTGCCACTATCACCGTCACCGACCTGCGCAGCGGTGAGGTGATCATGAGCGGCGAGCTCAGCAAGGACCTCCAGGCGGTTGAGGACGATCCCAACTTTATCGCCGTTGACGACCTGGCCTACCTGCGAACCCTGGGCCAGTTCCAGCTCTTCGACCTGCCTGTGGACCCGGGGCGCTGGTACCTGGTGAGCCTGGACGGCGGCTTTGACTACGATGCCGATGGCGACCAGCTGATGGACGGCGACCCTAGCGCGGTGCTGGGCCCGGTGCGCGGCCTGTTGACCGGCGCACAGATCAAGGCCACGGCACACCTGTTCGGGCCCCTCAGCGAGGCGGCCTGGCGGTGGGTCCGGGAGCACCACACGGTGCTGGACGATGCCGAGCTGGGTGTGGCGCTCGATGAGTTTGCCGCGAGCCTGGTGCTCGATGTCTGGTTGCCGGAGCTGGAGACCGTCAACTACGACGACCTGCTGGCCTTCAACCCGCTCTACCACGACACCAGCCTCTACAAGGGGTCGCTCCCGGCCCTGGATGCCCTGGAGAATGCGATCGCCGCAGGCGCCAGTGACGCCGAGCGCCTGGAGATCGTAAATCAGATGACTGAGCTGGAAGTGCCGGTCGGTGCCGCCGATGCCTGGTTCCGCGAGTCGGTGTCCCCCGAGGTTTCCCAGGCCAGCTGTATTGCCTGCCATGTATCCGGCGGTATTGCCGGAAACACCGACCATGTCCTGGTGCCCACCACAGACCCCGACCACCTGACCACCAATACGGCGATGTATGCCGAGCTGGTGGCACAGCAGGGCGTGGACTATGTGCTGGCCAAGGCCACGGGCGTGGGCCACCTGCCCGGCGCGATACTGACCGTCGACAGCGCCGAGTACGCCGCTCTGGATATTTTCCTGCGTCTGCTGGATGGCGAGAACAGTGGGCCGGTCGAGGCCGCCGACCTGTTCGAGGGCTTTGCACTGGCCAGCCCCGAGGAAACCCTGCGCCGCGCCTCCCTGCTGCTGGCAGGTGAGCTGCCCAGCGAAGAAGCACTGGCGACGGTAGCCGCCGGCGATGACGACACCCTGCGTTACATGATCCGCCTGTTGATGCAGGGTGAGGGCTTCCACCAGTTCCTGATCGAGGGTGCCAACGACCGCCTGCTCACCGACAAGTGGATCGAAGATACGCCGGTGGACCTGTTCTTCGAGCCCTACTACCCGGACCTGGTCAACCGCGCCGCCCAGCTGGGCGATAGCGGCGACACCTCGGAGCTGTTCAAGCTGGTATATGGAACTTCTTTCGGTATTGCCCGGCAGCCGCTGGAGTTGATCGCGCATGTAGTGGAGCAGGAGCTCCCCTATACCGAGATCCTCACCGCAGACTACACCATGGTGAACCCGCAGCTGGCCCTGGCCTATCGCAGTGACGTGAGCTTTGCGGACGACAACGATGTCGACCAGTGGCAGGTGGCCACGGTAGAGGGCTACACCCGCATCGACAGCTCCACCAGCTATGAAGAGGCCGACATGATCGGCGCCTACGTGTCCGGCGGGCTCGCCACCGACTATCCGCAGGCGGGCGTGCTCAATACTCCTGGCTGGCTGGCGCGCTACCCGTCCACCGCCACCAATCGCAACCGGGCCAGGGCCCGCTGGACCTGGTATCACTTCCTGGGCTTCGACATCGAACGCTCAGCGCCGCGCACTACCGACCAGGAGGCACTGGCGGACACCGACAACCCGACCCTCAAGAATCCCGCCTGCACCGTCTGTCACGAGGTGATGGACCCGGTGTCCGGCGCCTACCAGAACTACGGCGACTTCGGTTTCTACAAGGACAACTTCCTCGGCATTGACTCGCTGCCCCGCCAGTACAAGGCCGACCGCAGCCTGGAAGAGCCCTACCAGTTCGGGGAGACCTGGTACAACGACATGCGCGAGCCGGGCTTCGACGGGCTGGTGTACAGCAATACCGAGAGTACCCTGCAGGACCTGGCCCAGACCCTGGCTGCGGACTACCGCTTTGCCCAGGGCACCGTGAAATTCTGGTGGCCGGCCCTGATGGGTGAAGAGGTGGCGCTGGCGCCGGGTGAAGAGACCGACACCGACTACGCCCAGCAGCTTGCCCTGTTCCAGTCCCAGTCGGCTGCCGTGGACACCTTTGCCGATAGCTTCGTGCAGGGAATCGCGGGCGGCGCACCCTTTAACCTCAAGGACCTGCTGGTGGAGATGGTCATGAGCCCCTGGTTCCGGGTGGATCGTGCCACGGACGCGGCCAGCGAAGACGCCACCCTGAGGAGCCTGGGCACCGGCAAGCTGCTGACGCCCGAGCAGCTCGATCGCAAGACCGAGGCGGTCACCGGCTACCGCTGGTACGAGACCGAGCAATACGGTGTCGAGGGTTCGCAGCTTACCAACCAGTACCGCCTGTTCTACGGTGGTATTGACTCAGACGGCGTCACCCGGCGGGCCACCGAGATGACGTCACTGATGACCACGGTAGTCGAAGCCCAGCCCCTGCAGATGGGCTGCGTGCTGGTGGCCATCGAGTTCCAGCTGCCCTCCGGTTCGCGGCAGATCTTTACCGAGGTGGAGCGAAGCCAGCACGAGGCCAATGCCGAAGCCGCGGTGCGCGCCCAGCTGGTGCGCCTGCACCAGCGCTTCCTTGGTGAGACCGTGGCCGCGAACCATCCGGAGATCGATCACGCCCTGGCCCTGTTTACCGAGACCCGCGCCGCGCGCATCCAGAATGCATATCCCGCGGCACTGGATGCCAGTGACCAGGAGTCCTGCCCGCTGCAGTTCTTCGATACCGCCAACTGGAATCTTGCAGACCCCCAGCACAGCCTTAACAGCTGGGTCAGCCTGCTGATCTACTACATGACCGATTACCGCTATGTCTATGAATAAGGGATTGAAGCGCCGCGACGTTCTCAAGCTGGCCGGCTGGTCGGCGATCAGCGCGAGCCTGCCGCTGGGCTTTCGCGGCTACGCCGCCGAGGCGGACTATACGGGCCCGCTGTTCATCTGCCTGCAGGTCAACGGCGGCTGGGACGTCACCAGTTTCTGCGACCCGAAGATGAACGTGCCCGGCGAGGAGGACATCAATCACTGGGCCAACACCGGCGAGATCCAGCAGACCGGCAATATCCAGTACGCCCCCTTCGCCGGCAACGCGGCCTTCTTCGAGAAATACCGCGATGACATACTGGTGATCAACGGCATCGACGCCCAGACTAATTCCCACAGCGCCGGTGTAACCCACACCTGGAGCGGCCGCCTCTCCGAGGGCTACCCCACGGTGACCTCGCTTGCCGCCAGCGCCTACGGCCCCACGCTGCCCATGGGCTACGTCAGTGGTGGCGGCTACCAGGAGACCGCGGGACTGACCCGCTATACCACGCTCAATAACCCGGACGGCCTGCGTGACCTGATACTGGGTAACGTGACCGCCTGGAACCCCAACCAGGCTTACCGCCACCAGGAGGATCTGGACCGCATCAAGGCCTACCAGCTCGCACGGCTGGAAAGCCTGATGGCAGAGGAAGGCCTGACGCCGCGCCAGCGCCACGGCCTGGAAACCTATCACCAGGCGCGCCTCAGCCGCGAGCAGCTCACTGCCTTTGCCGAGAACCTGCCGGGACAGGGGGAACTGCAGGACGAAGTAGACATCTTCCAGGGCCAGCGCTCCACGCTACTGCGCCAGGTGCAGGTGGCCCTGCTGGCCTTCCAGTCCGGTGTCAGCATGGCGGCGGACCTGTTTGTGTCCGGCTTCGATACCCACGCTAATCATGACGCCGAACACGAGCCGGCGCTGCAGCACCTGACTGAGGCCATCGACTACCTGTGGACCTACGCCGAGCAACTGGGCGTCGCCGACCGCATCACGCTGTTCGTGGGTTCTGATTTCGGTCGCACCCCGCGCTACAACTCCGGTAACGGCAAGGATCACTGGCCGGTGGGGTCTGCCCTGTTTATGCAAAAAGGCGCGCCCTGGGGCAACCGGGTGGTTGGCACCACTGACGAGTTTCATTTTGCCCGCGCGCTGAACCCGGACACGCTAGAGGTTGATGAGGACAACGGCCGGCCTATTTATCCCGGCGATGTGCAGCGTGCGATGCGGGTGCTGGCAGGTATAGACCAGCACCCCAATGCGCTGGCTTTTCCCATCAATACCGGCGACTACATGAATTTCTTCTCGTGACAGAGGAGAGATCGCTATACACCCTGGCGAAAAGACCGTATTTTGCATTGGGAGCCGGGCCACAGAAGCCCGGCCCTGGCACGCCGCTGATAGAGGCGCGCATTGGGAAGATAAGACTGACAACAGGAGTTGGGGACAAGTCATGAAGATATCCAGATTGCTGGCACCGGTAGTGTGCCTGGGCCTGATGGCCTGTGAGCAGGTCGTGCTGCAGGGCCCGGTGGGCGACGCCACGATTACCATTACCGACCTGCGCACCGGCGCTGTGGTCGGTGAAGGCACCACTGACGGCGAGACCGCCGTAATCGCCCGAGTCGGCCAGGCCGATTACGACGCCTTCAATGATGCCCAGAAACTTGGCAACTACGGCCTTGCCGCCTACCAGACCCCGCCGACGCTTGCGGCCACGACCCTGTACCTTTACACGGTGACCGGCGGCAACGACTACGACGTTAACGGCGACAAGATTGTGGACGGCCCGACGCCGGTCCAGAGCCCGGTGCACGCCATCATGAACGGGGCGACTTTCAACGCCAAGGCGTTTGCCGTTAACGCGCTCAGCGAGACCGCCTACCAGGTAGTGGTGGATCACCTGCCGTTCATGACTGACGGAGAACTGCAGGCGACGCTGGACGAGGTCGCCCGCGCCCTGGTCGGCGATACCGACGACACGGGTGCCGTGGACTACCTGGATATTCGCCGCGTGAACTATATCTATGCCGATCCTGCTACCCAGGTGATCGCGTCCAAGAGCGATGACCTCGTTGATGTGGCGGAGGCGCTGCTGAGCGCTGGCGACGTGCAGGATGAGGCGCTGGAGATGTTCGCCGATGATGACGATACCGCACTGGCGGAAACCGTCTATGAAGCGTCGGTTGGCCCTATTCTCGAACAGCAGGGCTGCGCCAGTAGCGCCTGTCATGCACCGGGCGGTGCCGGTGCCCTGCTGTCTGACAACGTGCTGCTGCCCAGCACTGATCCGGGCTACGTGAGAGCCAACACTGACAACTTTATGACTATTGTCGAATGCAGCGGTCAGGAGTGTGGCATTGAGTACATCATGAACAAGGTGTCAGGTGCCATCCAGCACACAGGCGCGGTCCAGTCGCAAATCGATCCGGATAGTGATGAAGGCGAAGCCCTGGAGGCCTGGCTGGAACTGCTCTAGGGTGCCCCGCGCCCCGCGCGTGCGGGGCCCTTTGAGGCCTGGCTGAAACTGCTCTAGCATAGGGGTTTTTAGGCGGCGGAACCCCCTTTGCAACACGTTCTCCTCCTGGTGATTGCCCTCTCCGGCAGTGACTGGAATTGCACAGAAACCGGCGGGCTCTGGGATTGCCGGCCTGCCCAACCCACTGCCAGGGCGCCTGCTCCGGCTGCTGCACCCACCACCGCGGCAACACCACTCTCCGCAGGGCAGGCGTCGCTGCCGCCAGCGCCAGCAGCCGGCCCCACAGAAGCGCCGGCGGCCGTTCCCACTGAAACACCTGCAGCGGTTCCCATTGAGGCGCCGGCCGATGTTCCCGCTGAAGCGCCGCCGGCAGCTCCTGTCGAAGCACCGGCAACCGTCCCCATGGAAGACCCGGCGCTAAACGAAGCGCCGGAATCCGATAGCGGGCAAGCAATGCCCGGCTTCAAACCCGAGAAGGCCTTTGTTGTGCAGGTGGGCGCCTACCGCGAGCGTGCAGACGCAGAGCAGGTGGCGTCCCGGCTCGACTACGAGACCCTGGCCATCGTGCCGACCGAGCGGGAAGGAGAGTCCTGGTGGGTGATTGTGCTGGGTGCGTTCCGCACCCTGGAGGCAGCGCGTAGCGTCGGTGATGAGTATGAAGCCGATACCGGCGGCAGTTACTGGGTGCGTACCGCCGACGACCTGCAGGCGGTACTGGCGTACCCCGAGTGAGCTAGTTGAGCTGCTGTCTCAGCAGCTCCAGGGTGGTATCGATCTCGGCGTCGTCCATCACCCCTTCCTGGAAGTACAGCACCGTGCCGCCGGCATCCATGATGATGACCGCCGCATCCTTGGGCGCCAGTGTCCAGGTCGCCTGGCCGATGCCGTCTTCGTCCAGCACGATGGTGGACTGGGGATATTTCTTCTTGTTGGAACGCACGCTGCTTTTCACGAACCCGGAAGTGCCCCACAGGGCCTGGTCCAGGTTGAGCACGGTGGTGACGTGGAAGGTCCCGGTGGGGAAGTTTTCCTCGAGGGCGTCGGTGAAGGCCTGGGTCTGGTCGCGCGCCTTGGTGGTGGCGGCCAGGTACTGCAGAATATGCGGCTTGCCTATGCCGGCGGTGGGCAGCTCCCAATCCTGGTAGCTGAAATCTTCGCCGTCGTAGAGCAGTTCGCCCGTGTCGCTGATCGCCAGCGGCGTCAATGGTGCGCCCACGGTGACTTCAGACGCTAGCGACGGTAGTGAGACAAGTGCCAGGGAAAAAATAAACAGCCGGATCATGTAATCGTCCTCCGCGAACAACTATAGCCGATCCGGCGTGTGGTGAAAGGGCGGCCTTAGCCGCCCTGTCGATCAGGCTGCATCCTGTTCCAGCAGGGTGCCAGAGTCAGCATTGCTGATGGCGATCTTGCGGGGCTTCATGGCCTCCGGGAGTTCGCGCTCCAGCTCGATGTGCAGCAGGCCGTTCTCCAGTCTGGCGTCGACCACTTTCACGTGCTCGTCCAGCTGGAACTTGCGCTCGAAGTTGCGCTCGGCGATGCCCTGATACAGGTACTGGCGCTCGGTGCCGCCCGCCTGCTTGCCGGAAATCGTCAGGGTGTTCTGCTCGCTGGTGATCTCCAGGTCATCCTGGCTGAAGCCGGCTACTGCCATGCTGATGCGGTAGCGGTTTTCCTCGACCAGTTCCACGTTGTAGGGCGGGTAGCTGGGCTTGCTTTCGGTAGCAGCAGCGTCCAGCATTCGCGCCATGCGGTCAAAGCCGATTGCGGAGCGGTACAGGGGTGAAAAATCCAGTGAAGTTCTCATCATGTTGTCCTCTAAATATCCTTTAAACAAAGCAATATCGGTTGGCGGACCTCATCGAGCGTCCGCACTACGTATATGGAGATGGTTGCGCCAAATTCAAGGCTCTGGCCGGAATTCCTAAAGCTTGTTGGGGCGGGGCCGTGGATGCGGCGCCTCAGAGAGCAGGGTGGGGAATCTTCCCGTCCACTGCGAACGCCTCGTAGCTGAATTCATAGGTGTCGCCACGGGGTTGCGCGCCGAACCAGCAGCGTTCGCCGTCCAGCACCAGGTGCCAGGCCTGCACGTCGCGTTCGCGTTTGGCCGCCAGTGCCAGCGGATCCAGCACCGCCACATTGGTACCGGCGTAGCGGCAGGAGGGATACCAGATGGCCTGCACGTCGGCCTCTCGCGCGCTGGTCCCGAATTGCTGTGGCCCCGACCAGTTGTCGCGCCGGGTCAATGCGGGGCGGATGTTCGCAAAGGCCTCGTCGCGCAAGTCCACGCCGCATTCGCTGGCCACCGGCACCCGGTAGCTGGAGCGCTGGTCGCGAATGATATCCAGCGGGCCCAGATCTGCTGGCCCGGCCCGGAACAACCACAGGTAGACAGCGGACTCGGCAAAGGCGGTTTCCAGCGCCAGGGCGCCGTAGAAGATGCCGCGCTCGAATTCGCTGCCAAAGCGCGAGCCGTAGCGCAGGGGCGGGTAGCGGAACGGGGTGAAAAGCAGGTAGGACAGCCCGGCCAGGTCATCCGCCAGCGCGGGCTTGGCCTCTTCCAGTAATTCCTCTAGGCGGGATTGCTCGGCGCTGCTGGCAGTAATGGCGGCGGTGGCGGCGATTTCCTGGGTTTCTACCACCCGCCAGGCATCCGAGCGTTGGGGCCGGGCCAGCGCCCGGAGCTCAGATGCGTCCACGCATGGCGTCGAGGTAGCGCATCACCATCACGATGCCCTCGAGCCGGCCCAACTGGTCAAGTGGGGCGGTGTTCTGCAGGTGCTGGTTGGGGGTTTTCAGCCAATGCTGCATCTGCTCCCGGTTGCCTCCTAGGATAGCGTACAGCGCCCGGTAGATGCGGATCAGCAGCAACGCCAACTCGTAGTCCTTGCCACTGAAACTGGCTCGCTCCGCCCGGGCCCGGTCCAGCTTGGAGCCGGAGACGCCCAGCACGCCGGCCAGCCGCCGGTTGCTGATACCGAGCTCGCCCGCTGCATTGAGCGCTGCCTGGGTGACCAGAGTGCGATCTTCGATGGCGACTTCTGCGGCGTCCATAATTACACCAAATGATAGATATCGTGTAAAAATACATCAAATAGCGAGGGTTTGCCAGCAATAGCATGCGCCGAGTACCAGGGCTATCTTTACTGACAGCAGGTTGGCTGGAGAGCGTGACAATGAACGAGAGCACAAGCCTGCGCTGGCAGCTGACTAGAAGGGCTCCTCGCGAGTGGCCTGCCTCGCCAGACTGCAATTACGTGGCGGGTGTCTTATGCTCTGGTGAACGCTTGCTGCGGAAAGTACCCCATGCGCAAATCATGCTGCCTCTTCCTGGTTCTGATTCTGTACCTGCCCTTTACACTGGTTGAAGCCGAGGAAGTAACCCGAGAGCGCGCCGCGGAGTTGATGGAGTGGTGCCAGCGGGAGCGGGCCGGGAAAATTGCGCCGCTGAAGGAAGATGCTATCGAACAATGTGTCAAAGCCCAGGGCTGGGATCGCGAGAGCTGCGAGCGGCGCAATGAGAACTTCGGTGAGCGACGTCGCGGCCCCGACGGCATGTTGCCGGGCATGTTCTGGAATTCCGAACTGTGCACCAAAGCGCTGAATGCCGAGCGCTACTTCATGCAGAATCCTCGCGCCGAGGTGTATACACCGGGCTAACGTCGTTTACGGCGCCCGGGGGTCTTCGGCAGGCCAGTATGCTGGGTTTTAAAAGGGCGGCCTGATTTTCGCTGCTGGGCATTGGGGCCCGGCTGGCGTGGTGGAATGAGCTGGTGCTGGCCGTAGCCGATCAGCTTCGCCAGCCCCATCTGTTTCAGCGCCTTGCGCAGCATTGGCCAGTTGTCCGGGTCGTGGTAACGCAGGAAGGCCTTGTGCAGGCGCCGCTGGCGCATGCCTTTCACCGTGGGCATGGACTCGCCGTCGCGGCGGACGCGTGACAGCGGATCGCGTCCCGAATGGTACATGGCGGTGGCCGAGGCCATGGGCGAGGGGTAGAAGGTCTGCACCTGGTCGGCGCGGAAGCCGTTGCGTTTCAGCCACAGCGCCAGGTTCACCATGTCGCGGTCGCTGGTGCCCGGGTGGGCGGCGATGAAGTATGGGATCAGGTACTGCTCCTTGCCCGCTTCTTTGGAGTACTTCTCGAACATGGCCTTGAAGGCGTCGTAGGTGCCGATGCCGGGCTTCATCATTTTCGACAGCGGGCCCTCCTCGGTGTGCTCCGGGGCAATCTTCAGGTAGCCGCCCACGTGGTGGGTCACCAGTTCCTTCACATAGGCCGGGGTTTTCACGGCGATGTCGTAGCGCAGGCCCGAGGCGATCAGCACTTTCTTGATGCCGGGGATCTCCCGCGCCGCCCGGTACAGCTCCACCAGCGGCATCTGGTCGGTGTTGAGGTTCTTGCAGATACCCGGGTAGACGCAGGAGAGCTTGCGGCAGGCCGCCTCGATCTCCTTCGACTTGCAGGCCAGCCGCCACATGTTGGCGGTGGGGCCGCCGAGGTCGCTGATCACCCCGGTAAAGCCCGGGGTCTTGTCGCGGATGTTCTCCACTTCTCGCAGGATGGATTCCTGGGAGCGGTTCTGGATGATGCGGCCCTCGTGCTCGGTGATCGAGCAGAAGGTGCAGCCGCCGAAGCAGCCGCGCATGATGTTCACCGAGAAGCGGATCATCTCCCAGGCGGGTATCTTGGCATCGCCATAGCTGGGGTGGGCGACCCGCTGGTAGGGCTGCTCGAACACCCAATCCATCTCCGGCGTGGTCAGCGGGATGGGCGGCGGGTTGAGCCACACCTCGCGGTCGCCGTGGGCCTGCACCAACGGGCTGGCGTTGTAGGGATTGGTTTCCTTGTGCAGCACCCGCGAGGCGTGGGCGTACAGTACCGGGTCGTCCTTCACCTGCTCGTAGGAAGGAATGCGGATCACCGTCTTGCCGCTGCGCTTCAGACTCGACTGTCGGGGCACCAGCTTGATGGGCTCGGGCGCGGCCTCGCCTTCGGCTTTTTCCCTGGCAGTGTCGCAGGTGGCAGGGGTTTCCATGGCGTAGGGATCGGGATGTGCGTCCACCGGCCCCACTGGGTCCACATCGCTGGAATCGATCACCTGCCAGTCATCCGGCACCCGCTTGCGCACGAAGGCGGTGCCGCGCAGGTCGCGAATCTCGTGGATCGACTCGCCCGCCGCCAGCCGGTGGGTGAGGTCGACAATGGCGCGCTCGGCATTGCCGTACAGCAGGATGTCGGCGCGGCTGTCGAGCAGAATGGAGCGGCGGATCTTGTCGCTCCAGTAATCGTAGTGGGCAATGCGCCGCAGGCTTGCCTCGATGGAGCCGACCACCAGTGGCACGTCCTTGTAGGCCTCGCGCACCCGCTGGCTGTAAACGATCACCGCCCGGTCCGGGCGCTTGCCGCCGACATTGCCGGGTGTGTAGGCGTCATCGTTGCGGCGCTTCCGGTCGGCGGTGTAGCGGTTGATCATGGAGTCCATGTTGCCGGCGGCGATGCCAAAGTAGAGGTTGGGCTTGCCCAGCACCTTGAAGGGCTCGGCACTGTCCCACTCGGGCTGGGCGATGATGCCCACCCGGAAGCCCTGGGCCTCGAGCACACGGCCCACCACCGCCATGCCGAAGCTGGGGTGGTCCACGTAGGCGTCGCCGGTGACGATGATGATGTCGCAGGAGTCCCAGCCCAGGGCGTCCATCTCTTCCCGGCTCATCGGCAGGAACGGCGCCGGCCCGAAGCATTCGGCCCAATACTTGCGATAGTCGTAGATGGGGGTGGGTAGCGCTGGAGCGTTCACACTGTCCTCTGGGGGCCTTTTTTTCTGGAGAGTCGCAGGACAGTCACCGGACAGCTCAGGCGGCCTGGTTGGTCTCTCGTTCCGGGAGCTGGGCGCCGCAGTATTTACAGTAGCGGGCATCCACATCGTGGCCGCTGCGCTCACAGTTGCGGCAGTTGAAGCGGGATTTCTCCTTGCCAATCTCCGTGGCGAGCTCGGCAGTGATTATACCGGTTGGCACGGCAATAATCGCGTAGCCGATCAACATGCCGAAGGCGGCGATGCTGCGGCCCAGGGCGGTGTGGGGCACGACGTCGCCATAGCCCACGGTGGTGATGGTGACGATGGCCCAGTAGATGCTCTCCGGGATGGTGCCAAAGCCGTGCACCGGTCCTTCGATCACGTACATCAGACTGCCGAACACGGTCATCAGCACCAGCATCAGCGAGAAGAACACGAAGATCTTGCGGCGGGAATTGCGCAGGGCGCGCGCCAGCACATTGGCCTCGCTGAGGAACTGCAGCAGGCGCAACACCCGGAAGATGCGCAGGATGCGGATCAGCCTGATCATCAGCAGCGTGTTGGCGCCGGGGAACAGCATCGCCAGGTAGGTCGGCAGGATCGCCAGCAGGTCGACCAGGCCAAAGGCGCTCAATGCATAGCGTTTGCGGTTCGGTGAGCACCACAGGCGCGTCAGGTACTCGATGGTGAAAATGATGGTAAAGCCCCACTCGATCTGCAGGAACAGCGCCCCGTAGTTGGTGTGGTATTCCGGGATCGAGTCGAGCAGGACGACGGTGACGCTGGCGAGGATCAGCAGGATCAGGGCGATGTCGAAGTTACGCCCCGCGCCCCGCGTGGTGCCGAAGATGACATCATAGAACTTCTTCTGGAGTTCCGTCTGTTCTCTGACCATGTTTGCCAGGTCCGGATTTGTACGGCCACAGTTTACTTAATTCCATGCTGAATTAAGTAAACTGTCTCCAGATTTCATTCCCGGAGAATTGTCGTGAAATTCGACCAGTACCAGGTCAGTGCCTTCAGCGACCAGCCCTTTGCCGGCAATCCCGCCGCGGTGGTACCGCTCAAAGAGTGGCTGCCCGACGAGACCATGCTCGCCATTGCCGCCGAGAACAACCTCTCGGAGACCGCCTTCTACCTGCCCGACGGCGACGGCTTCGGCCTGCGCTGGTTTACCCCGGAGGTGGAGGTAGAACTGTGCGGCCACGCGACCCTGGCCACCGCCCACGTGCTGTTCAACGAGCTGCGCCACGATGCCGAGTCGATTCGCTTCAGCACCAGACATTCGGGCGACCTGTTTGTCTCCCGGGACCAACACGGCATCTGCATCGACCTGCCCACCCATGCCATCCACGAGACCGACATTCACCCCGCCATTGGCGAGGCGCTCAACGGCGTGCCGGCGGCGGCCTACGCGGCACCGTCCTGGGTGTACCTGTTCGAGACCGAAGACCAGGTGCGCGCCCTGGCGCCGGACTTCCGCGCCTTGATGGTGGCCTCCGACCTGCCGGTGATCGTCACCGCTCCCGGTGATGAAGTGGATTTCGTGTCACGCTTCTTCGGCCCCCAGGTAGGCGTCGATGAAGACCCGGTGACAGGCTCTGCGCACTGCGCGCTGGTGCCCCTGTGGGCGGAGAAGCTCGGCAAGACAGAACTCACCGCGAAACAGGTGTCGAAGCGCGGCGGTGACCTGCTGTGCGAATTGAAGGGTGACCGTGTGTTGCTGCGTGGCCAGGCGCTGACCTTCCTGCGTGGGCAAATCGACGTCGCTTGAATTCCGTGTTGTAGCGCCGACGCCGCGCGTGTGATGCCCCTGGGTTATTCAGGGACGCGCTAAAAGCATGCCGTCCTTGGCTCGCTCGACTGCGGCCCTCCATGGCCGCAGACGGTCCCTGAATAACCCAGGGGCACCGCACGCGCTCCGACGCAGCTATCCCAATCATCAGTCTTCGTATCCGCTTTGCCAGATAGCGCTCTGAGAGTGCGACCTGAGTTTTCGTCGTCATTCCCGCGAAGGCGGGAATCCAGCCCGAACCAGATGTAAATGGATCCCCGCCTTCGCGGGGATGACGACTTCATCAATCATCTGGGTTTTCATATCCGGTGAGCTGGAATTCCATGCTGCAAGAGGACGTGAGCTGGACTAACCCCGTCCACGGACCGTCAACGGCCAGGACGGCCGTTGCCGAGCGAGCCATGGACGGCATGCTTTTAGCGTGTCCGGGGA
>JASJBK010000061.1 GCA_030066555.1 Halieaceae bacterium | reverse complement strand
GCTTTACCGCGGTGCAGCCGGTGGCCGGCAAGCGCGGCGAGGACGTGGAACTGCCAGACCTCAAGGAGGGTGATGCTCTCAACCTGCTGAAGCTCGACCCCAGCCAGCACTTCACCAAGCCGCCGCCCCGTTACGGCGAGGCCAGCCTGGTGCGGGAGCTGGAGAAGCGCGGCATCGGCCGCCCCTCCACCTACGCCTCGATCATCTCCACCATCCAGGATCGTGGCTACGTGCGGCTGGAGAACAAGCGCTTCTACGCCGAGAAAATGGGGGACATCGTCACCGAACGCCTGCAGGAGAGCTTCCCCAACCTGCTGGATTACGGCTTTACCGCCGGCATGGAAGAGCACCTGGACGAGGTCGCCGACGGCAAGCTCGCCTGGCACCAGCTACTCGATGAGTTCTACGCCGATTTCAGCGCCAAACTGGCCCAGGCAGAGGCGGAAGACAGCGGCATGCGGGCCAACGAGCCCACCATGACCGACATCGAATGTGACAAGTGCGGTCGCCCGATGCAGGTACGCACCGCCAGCACCGGAGTGTTCCTGGGTTGTTCCGGTTACGCGCTGCCGCCCAAGGAGCGCTGCAAGAACACCATCAACCTGGTGCCCGGCGACGAGGCCATCAGCGAAGACGCCGACGAGGAAGCCGAATCCCGCCAGCTGCGGGAGCGGCACCGCTGCCCGAAGTGCAATACCGCGATGGACAGCTACCTGATCGACGAGAAGCGCAAGCTGCACGTGTGTGGCAACAACCCGGACTGTGACGGTTTCGAAGTGGAGCACGGCAGCTTCCGCATCAAGGGTTACGACGGCCCGGTGATCGAGTGCGACAAGTGCGGCAGTGACATGCAGCTCAAGACCGGTCGTTTTGGCAAGTACTTCGGCTGTACCAATGAGGCCTGCAAGAACACCCGCAAGCTGCTGCGCAACGGCGAACCGGCGCCACCCAAGATGGACCCGGTGCCGATGCCGGAGCTGACCTGCGAAAAGGTCGAAGATACCTACGTGCTGCGCGACGGCGCCGCCGGCCTGTTCCTGGCGGCCAGCCAGTTCCCGCGCAACCGCGAAACCCGGGCGCCTTTCCTGGACGAGCTGCTGCCGCACAAGGACGAGATCGATCCGAAGTACGCCTTCCTGTTCTCGGGCCCGGTGGAAGACAACGCGGGCAACCGCACCCAGATCCGCTACAGCCGCAAGACCAAGGAGCAGTACCTGATGACCGAGGTAGACGGCAAGGCCACCGGCTGGCGTGCCTTCTACGACGGCGGCAAGTGGAACGCCGAGGTGCCTGCTCCGAAAAAGAAAGCCGCCAGGAAGAAGGCCCCGAGGAAGAAGGCGGCAAAGAAAAAGGCCCCCGGCAAGAAGGCGGCGGGCGGCGCGTCCTGAGCCCGTGAGCAGCGCCCGCAGCCTCGCCAACCAGAAGCTGTACCACGCCGCTATCCTGATCCGCATGCTCGGCCCCGAGCTCGCCCGCGAGGATACGCCCGCGGCCAGGGTCCTGGAGGCCGTTGGACTGGCCGTCCGGCGCCACCTGCTGGAAGCCTATGGCTGGTTCCTGCTGGAACTTGCCGAAATCAGCGATTTACCTGCCGAACCTCCCCTCAGCATTGCCGAACTGGAGCAGAATCACGGCATTTCCGAGCCCCGCCGCGGAGAATTGGTCGAATTAGGCCAACTTGAGCAAAATGGCTGGCTGGCGGCCCTGCAGGCCAGGCCTGAGCCCACCCGCAGCAGTTCAGCCACCGCCAACCTGCTGGCCGTAGCGGAGCAGACATGGAGCGAGGAAGGGCTTTTGCGGTGGCATGATTCCCTGGCAGATTTGATAGACCAGATGGGCCATGGTCTCGACGAGTGGTAGTTGTTAGACTGTCTGTGGACCCAACCAAAACGAGGTATTGAGTGTCCTCTTCCCTACTTGAAATCGTAGAAATGCCCAACGGTGATATTGTCCTGCAGCGCTCCGACGACGATGGTGAGCCGCTGGTGGTCATCCAGTTCTCTGAGGAGTCCCGGGTGTACCTGATGGACGGCACCCTGGAAGTGGCCCGGGCGATGATCCAGGCCGGTATCCAGGCGGCGGCGCAAATGGCCGACCAGGGCGAAATCGAAGTGACTGAGGAAGCCGTAGAGCCACAGCAGCCCCGGGTGTTGCACTGAGGCGGCCGGCGACGGCCGGCACTGGCATTGAATTGCATTGACAGCCGGCCGCTCTAGCCAGCTTTCGTGAAGAGCTTTCGTAAAGAGCTTTCGTAAAGAGCTTCGACGATTTACAGGGCCCGACAGGGGCCCACTGAAATACCCACCTTACTCCTGGCATCCGCGCCAGTACTTGTAGAAAGCAGTCTGCGCTTCAAAAAAAATAGCACTAGCTGCAGCACTTCAGAAAAAAACCACTAGCTGCGACGCAGAACCCCCACACTGATGCCTTCAATCGCGAAATCCTGCGACGCCAGGTCCACCTTGATGGGCTCGTAGTCCTGGTTCTCCGGCAGCAATTCCAGGAATTGCGGGTTCTTGCCGCGCTTGAGGCGCTTGACCGTGACCTCGTTGTCGATGCGGGCCACCACGATATCCCCGTCACGCACATCCTGGGTGCGGTGCACGGCCAGCAGGTCCTCGTCGAAAATACCGATTTCAATCATGCTGTCTCCCTGCACCCGCAGGAAGTAGTCAGCGGAGGGTTTGAAGAAGGAGGCGGGCATGGCGCAGTGATCCTCGATGTGCTCCTGGGCCAGTACCGGGCTGCCTGCGGCGACCCGGCCAACGATGGGGATTCCTTCTGATTCTGGCAGGCGAATGCCCCGTGAAGCGCCGGCGACCATCTCGATGGCGCCCTTGCGGGCCAGGGCCTTGAGGTGTTCCTCTGCGGCGTTCGCAGACTTGAAACCCAGCTCCCGGGCAATATCTGCGCGGGTAGGCGGGTAGCCGGTATCGTCGATGTACTGCCGTATTACTGCGAGTACCTGTTCCTGGCGCTGGGTCAGCTTTTCCATCTCACACCTCTCGTGTACACATCTCTCATACACAACGCCCACATGGAAACGAGCTGTGTATTCATACAGTTGCTGTGATTATATACAGTGCGAAGGTGATGACAAGCCGTCACCACGGGGAACTGGGCGGGTAAAACAGCCCGTGACCGGGGAGGTCCCCGGTAGTTGGAAGTTGGTACGGTGGCCGGTACCTAGAAGTCCTCGACTCCGTTCATGAACTCGGGTTCGATATTGTTCAACGGGCCAGACCAGTCTTCCGGGTGGAAGGGCAGGTCGGGATCCGCGAAATCCTCCCCGTCGAGCTCATAGGGGTTGCGCCAGTCTTCGGGTTCCTCCACGCTGACAAGCAGCAGTTCGCGCCAGGAATCCAGGTCATACTCGCTGACTTCCCCATCTATATGCTGGGTTTCGACAGTGAGCGCCTCCGGGTCCCAGGCGACAACCTCAAAGGTAGCGCCGGTTTGAAGATCCTTGTACCAGGCCCCTACAGCAGGGCCGAGCAGTTTCATGTGCGATTTCTCCATTTCGGTGTTCGCACTGGCAAACATATCAAACTGCCCCCGGCTGTCCATTATGCACAAACCGACTAAAACCCTGTATTTAAAGCGCTTTCCGATATAGCCAGAGAAACACTGCTGAAAATTCAAGAGCTTAAAAATGCATGCATTTGTACCCGCCCGGGGCACCCCGGGTTTTAAGCGGGAATCGGTATTAGGAAATTGGCGTAGATGAAAATTCCGTATAAGGAAATGTCGTGAAAGGTGAACTGGTTCCGGACCGTTTGGCAGTCATTGGTGGCACCGGCCTGCAGGTCGTCGCAGGCTTTGAGCCCGAGACCTCGCATACCCTGGAAACGCCCTTCGGCGCGCCCTCCGGGGCGATCGAGGAGGGGACGGTGGCAGGCGGGCGCTGCCTGTTCCTGGCGCGTCACGGCGTGCCACACCGCATCGCCCCGCATCGCATCAACTACCGGGCCAACCTGTGGGCCCTGCGCCAGCTCGGCGCCGACGCGGTGCTGGCGGTAAACGCAGTGGGCGCTATCAATCCGGGCATGGCCCCCGGCCAGCTGGTGGTTCCCGACCAGCTGGTGGACTACACCTGGGGCCGGGAGCACACCTTCTACGGTGGTGCCAAGGCCAGCGCTGAACTGGCCGAACTGGAGCATGTTGAGTTTACCGAGCCCTACGATGCCGGCCTGCGCCAGCGCCTCGTGGATTGTGCCGCCGCGCTGGGCCTGGAGCTGAGCCGCTCTGCCACCTATGCCGCCACCCAGGGACCGCGGCTGGAAACCGCCGCCGAGATTCGCCGCCTGGGCAACGATGGCTGCGATGTGGTGGGCATGACTGGCATGCCCGAGGCGGCGCTGGCCCGGGAACTGGGCCTGCCCTATGCCAGTCTGTGCATCGTGGTAAACGCCGCCCCCGGCCTCGGTGATGAGCCGATTACCCTGGAGGCGATGGGAGAGGTGCTGGAAGCGGGTTCCGCCCAGGTCGCCCGCCTGCTGCAGGCGTTGCTGAACTAGTTTTCGTTGAACTCGTCGAGGTTGGTGAAAGGCAGGAACTCGTGCCGGCTGACCTTGACGACGATGCCCAGCAGCGGGTGATCGATATAGTGCAGCTCGCCGCTGCGCATGCGGCGCTGTTGGGCCACCCGCACCGCGTGCCGGAACTCATAGTCGTATACCGGTAGCGCCAGGAAGGCCTCCATTTCGGCCTCGCTGGCGGGTGGGTGCGAGGGCGCCTCGGTGGCCATATCTTCTTCGCTGGCTTCAAGCTCTTCGAGTGTTTCAAAGGCTTCCTCATCCGCCAGCTCGTCTGCCGGGACCATCAACACGCTGATCCCGCCTTCGGGCTCGGTGTCATCCATGAAGTCATCGCTGCCGAGGGTGCTGTCTGCGTCGTCCTCAGTGACCACATCGCTGCCGTCGTCGCCGACATCGTCGTCGGAGAACAGCGGGTAGGTGGTGGTCGCGTACAGGTCGGCGAACCATTCGTCATCGGTCTCCACCCTGAAGGGCAGCAACTGCGCCGGCGACTGGTCGACCGGGAGGGGAGGGCGCGGCATGCTCCAGCCCGCGCTGGTGGGGTTCTCGTCCAGGTAGCTGCCCGCTGTGTTGAGCCACAGGTCGGTGGCGATATGCAGGTAGCGGCCGCTGTAGAACAGCACGCTGCCCTGCAGCTCGGGATAGTCGCCGAACTGCACGGGACCGTCGAGGATCAGGGGCTGGGCGACATCCCGGGCCGGGATGCGCTGCAGCCAGCTCTGGTGCATCAACACCTCGAGGCCGGCGCTATTGTCGATGCGGCGGCGTTGGCCGTTGAGTTCCCTGGCCGCGGCCGGCAGCAGCACCCGCTGGCGCGGTACGTCGAGGGCGGTCTCCATTTCCACCAGCGGCTCCAGCACCAGTTGCGGCCGCTGCAGCAGCTGCTTTTGCCGGAACTCACGCAGCAGCTCGTCAGTGCTGCGCTCCCAGAACAGGTCAAGAGTCCCGGCCTGCGCGCTGTCTTCCACAGTCAGCAGGTCGAAGGCCTGGTTTGCGGGAATACGCGCCGCGCCGTTCTCGAGGCGTTGCCAGCTTTCCGGGTAGGTGAGCTGTGGTAACAGCGGCCAGCGCTCGGCGAGGGCGGCCTCCGGGTCGCGGTTGGCGAAGATCAGCAGCTCGATCCGGTACCAGCTATCGGTGAATTCCTGGTCGGCCTCCTGGGCGCCAGCGACGGTCGCCAGCAACGCCAACAACAGGCCAGCGGGCAGCCTCAAGCGGCGGCCTCGGTGGTCTGTTCTGCCAGGTGTTGCAGCAGGTCGCTGACGAATGAAAACCGCTCCTCGAAATTCTCAAGCTCGATGTCGAAACGCAGCCGGTTGCCTTTAACCAGGCGATATTCATCGGGCTGCGCCTGCACCAGTTTTACCAGGGCCAGTGGGTTCACATGAGTCTTGTCGTTGAAGTCGATGTGACCGCCCCGGTCTCCTGCGTCAATTTTCTGAATTCCCAGGCTGTCCGCCAACAGTTTTATTTGCGTAATTTTGAACAGGTTACGGGTTGGCGTTGGCAGCAGCCCGAAGCGGTCGATCATCTCCACCTGCAGGTCCTTGAGCTCTGCCTCGGTCGCGGCGCCGGCGATGCGCTTGTACAGCACCAGGCGGGTATTGATGTCGGGCAGGTAGTCTTCCGGAATCAGTGCCGGCAGCCGCAGGTTGACCTCGGTCTGGGTGTCGATGTCGCTGTCGGCGTCGGGTATCTCGCCGCGCTGCAGGGCCTTCACGGCACGCTCCAGCATGCGCATGTACAGGGAGTAACCGACGCTCTGGATCTGCCCGGACTGCTCCTCGCCCAGCAGCTCACCGGCGCCGCGAATTTCCAGGTCGTTGGTGGCCAGCAGGTAGCCGGCACCCAGGTCGCCCGCGGCCTCGATGGCTTCCAGGCGCTTCTCGGCATCGGCGGTGACGGCCGAGGCCGGCGGCGTCAGCAGGTAGGCATAGGCCTGGTGGTGTGAACGGCCGACCCGGCCACGCAGCTGGTGCAGCTGGGCCAGGCCAAACTTGTCGGCGCGGTCGATGATGATGGTATTGGCGTTGGGTACATCGATGCCGGTCTCGATGATGGTCGAGCACACCAGGATGTGGTGGTCCTGGTGGTAGAAGGCGCGCATCACCTGTTCCAGCTGTTGCTCACGCATCTGGCCATGGGCGACGCCGACTCGCAGCTCCGGTAGCAGCTCGCGCAGCTTGCGGGCGGTCTCCTCTATCGTCTTCACCTCGTTATGCAGGTAGTAAACCTGGCCGCCGCGCAGGGTCTCGCGCAGGATGGCTTCCTTGACCAGCGCGATATTGTGCTCGCGCACGAAGGTCTTGATCGACAGGCGCTTGGCCGGCGGGGTAGCAATAATTGACAGGTCGCGCATTCCGCCCAGGGCCATGTTGAGGGTGCGCGGAATCGGTGTTGCCGTCAGCGTGAGGATATCCACCTCGGCGCGCAGGGCCTTGATGGTGTCCTTCTGCTTGACCCCGAAGCGGTGTTCTTCATCGATGATCAGCAGGCCCAGGTCGGCGTACTTCACATCGCTCTGCAGCAGCTTGTGGGTGCCGATGAGTATGTCGACCTTGCCCTCGGCTACCCGCTTGATGACGTCAGCCTGTTCGCGGCCGGTGCGGAAACGGGAGATCATCTCCACCTGCACCGGCCAGTCGGCGAAGCGGTCGGAGAAGGAGTTGTAGTGCTGCTGGGCCAGCAGGGTAGTCGGCACCAGCACGGCCACCTGCTTGCCGGCGCGGGTGGCGAGGTAGGCGGCGCGCATGGCCACCTCGGTCTTGCCGAAGCCGACGTCGCCGCACACCAGCCGGTCCATGACGCCGCCGCCCTCCATGTCCGCTTCCACGGCGTGGATAGCGTCGGCCTGGTCCGGGGTTTCCTCAAACGGGAATTCGGCGCTGAAGGTCTCGTAGTCGCCGTCCGGCCCGGGAAAGGCAAAACCCTCGCGGGCTTCCCGGCGCGCATAGATTTCCAATAGCTCGGCCGCAACGTCGTTAACCTTCTCGCGCGCGCGCCGCCGGGCCTTCTCCCACTGGTCGCTGCCCAGCCGGTGCAGGGGAGCGAGGTCCGGGTCGGCACCGGTGTAGCGGCTGATCAGGTGCAGCGAGGCCACCGGCACGTAGAGCTTGTCTCCGCCGGCGTACGCGAGGGTAATAAAGTCGGTGAGCTGGTCGTCCACGTCCAGCGCCTCGAGGCCCAGGTAGCGGCCGACGCCGTGCTCGATATGCACCACGGGCACGCCCGGGCGCAGTTCGTTGATGTTCTTGAAGGCGTTGGCGGCGACGGCGGCCGTGTCTTCGCGGCGCCGGCGCTGGGCGACCCGGTTACCGAACAGCTGGGATTCGCAGACCAGGGTAGGGTGACCAGGGCCGCGGTACAGGCCGCGGTCGATGGGCGCGGTGGTAATGCCCAGCTGCGCGCCGCTGGCCAGGAACTCTTCCCAGCTCTCTGTGGGTACCGGGGCCAACTCGTGCCGCGCCAGTGATTCCAGCAGGATCTCCCGGCGCCCGGCGCTTTCCGCACACAGCAGCACCGGCGCCTCGTGCTCGCCAATAAACTGGCGCAGGTGGTCCAGCGGAGACTCCTGGTAATTGGCGGGCGACAGGTCCGGCGGGAATTTCAGGTCCAGCTCATGGTGCACCGGCGCTTTGGGGTCGCTCTTGAGCTCCAGCACACCATAGCGCTTCAGTTCCCGGTACAGCTCCTCGGTGGGAATAAAGCCCTCCCGCGGCGGCAGCAGCGGGCGTCGCGGGTCGATGCCGAATTCCTCGAAGCGATCTTCCACCTCGGACCAGAAAAGGCCTGCGGCGCTAAAGTGATCGCCCAGCGCGACAACCGTGGCGTTCTCGGGCAGGTAGTCCAGCAGGCTGTCGCAGTGATCGAAAAACAGCGGCAGGTAGTACTCGCAGCCCCCCGGCGCGCGGCCGGCGCTGATCTCGGTGTACATGGGGCAGGCATCGTGATCGACCTCGAAGCTCGCATACCAGTTCTGTTGGAAGCGCAGGATCGCATCGCGGCTGAGAGCGAACTCCCTGGCCGGCAACAGCTGGATGTCCTCAACCTTGTCGATCGTGCGCTGGGTCTCAGGGTCAAAGGTACGCAGGGTTTCCACCTGGTCGTCCATGAGGTCGATGCGGTAGGGGCTCTTCGCCCCCATGGGGAAGATGTCCAGCAGTGAACCGCGCTGGGCGAATTCACCGTGCTCGTAGACCGTGTCGACGCTGCGGTAGCCGTTGCGCTCCAGGTTGCGGCGGAAGTTCAGTACATCGAGGTCCTGCCCCACTGACAGCACCAGGCTGTTGCCGCTGACATACTCACTTGGCGGTAGGCGGTGCATCAGGGTGGACACCGGTACCACCAGCAGGCCGCGCTTCAGGGTCGGCAGATGGTAGAGCGCGTGCAAGCGCTCGGAGACGATGTCCTGGTGTGGGGAGAAGTTGTCGTAGGGCAGGGTTTCCCAGTCCGGGAACAGCAGTACATCCAGCGACTTCCCGCGGGCCTCCAGGTCACGCTGGTAGAAGCCCAGCTCCCGCACCAGGTTGTTGGCGCTTTGGGTGTCGGGGGTGATAACCAGTTGGAAATCGCTGCGCTCGGCCAGCTCGACGATCAGCCGCGCCGGGGCGCTGCCGGGAGTGGGTCCGATGGCAGTGCGGGAGGCGGGCGCCGGGGGCCAGGGCAGGGTGTCCAGCAGGTCGCGAAACATTGGGATTTACAGGGCAGTTTTCGAAAGGGGCGCTATTGTAGCCAGCTTGCCTGGGCACCACCAGTTTGCGAACTCATTCACAGACCTCTGAGATAGCCGGGGTATAGCCCCTTTGGCGGCTTGATAAAGCGCCTTGCGATGACGATAATACGCGCCCGTTTCAGACCCCATAGCGATCCGAAGGAATAGCATGATTACCGAACGCCTGCGCCCCCGTCCCGACGACTATTTCAAGGACTGGAAAGAGCGTGAAGCGCTGGCTGAGGCCATGATTCCGCTGGTGGGCAAACTGTCCCGTGAAAACTCGGTAAAGACCTATATTTACGGCCGCTCGTTGGTGAACCGATCAGTGCTCGACATCATGCAGGACCACCGCTATGTGCGGCAGGTCGAGCGCAACGAGCTGTCGGAGAAAGAGACCTACCCGGTCATCAAGGCGCTGGCCAGCCTCGACCTCGGCACCGCCCATATCGACGTCGGCCGCATCGCGGTGGGTTACGAAGCCGAGGGCAAGCCACAGGGCCTGTCCGTCAAGAAGTATGTCAAGCAACAGGTGGCCGACCTGGTCGGCAGCGATGCCAAGCCCATCGAAAAGCCCCAGGACGTGGTGCTGTACGGGTTTGGCCGTATCGGCCGCCTGATGGCGCGGCTGCTGGTAGAGAAGGCCGACGGCGGCGACACCCTGCGGCTGCGCGCCGTGGTAGTGCGCAAGGGCAAGGCGGCCAACGATCTGGTCAAGCGCGCCACGCTGCTGCAGCGCGACTCGGTGCACGGTCCCTTCAACGGCACCATCCGTGTCGATGAAGAGCACGGCTCCATGGTCGCCAACGGCAACGAAATCAAGGTGATTTACGCCGACGCACCGGACCAGATTGACTACACCGAGTACGGCATCGACAACGCCATCGTCATCGACAACACCGGCATGTGGCGCGACGTGGACGGCCTGTCCCTGCACCTCAAGGCCAAGGGTGTGTCCAAGGTGATTCTCACCGCGCCCGGCAAGGGCGACATGAAGAACATCGTCTACGGCATCAACAGTGACCAGATTACCGCCGACGACAAGATTATTTCCGCGGCCTCCTGCACCACCAACGCCATCGCGCCGCCGCTGAAGGCGCTGGACGACGAGTTCGGCATCGTCCAGGGCCACGTGGAAACCGTGCACGCCTATACCAATGACCAGAACCTGATCGACAACTACCACAAGGCCGATCGCCGTGGTCGCAGCGCGGCGCTGAATATGGTGCTGACCGAAACCGGCGCTGCCAAGGCGGTTGGCAAGGTGCTGCCGCAGCTGCAGGGCAAGCTCACCGGCAACGCGATTCGCGTGCCCACGCCGAACGTATCCATGGCGATCCTCAACCTTACCCTGGGCCGCGAGACCAGCCTCGAAGAGGTCAACGAGTACCTGCGCCGCACGGCGCTGCACTCGCCGCTGCACAAGCAGATCGACTACTCGAACTCGCCAGAGGTAGTGTCGACGGACTTCGTGGGTTCACGCCATGCCTGCGTGTTCGATTCCGAGGCGACCATCGTCAGCGGCGCCCACGCCACCCTGTATTTCTGGTACGACAACGAATTCGGCTACAGCTGCCAGGTGCATCGCATCCTCGAGCAGATGTCCGACGTTCACTACGCGGTCTACCCTGCCGAGGTCTGACGACACTGGAAATGGGGACAGTTTACTTAATTCCAGCTTGCTGGGATTAAGTAAACTGTCCCCGCTCACGCTCGCTTTCCCATCCGGAGAGCGCGGGTATTCTTCCAGAAAAAAGTGAGACAAATCAGCGGCTAAAGCCCGCTGGCCATGGCGATCAGTGACTGTATTCCGTATAATGCGCGCGGCTTCCGGGGATGCTGTAGGGGCCAATCTTTAAAGCAGTGTTTACAGCTGTTACTTACAATCAGGCAAGAACGAATGATAAAGCTCAAGCGGGGGCTGGAAATTCCGATTTCCGGCAGGCCGTCGCAGGAGATTGACGGGGCGAAGCCTGCGTCGTCAATCCGCTCTGTGGCAGTCGTTGGTTTCGATTACGTCGGTATGAAGCCGACCATGGAAGTGCAGGTAGGCGACCAGGTGAAACTGGGCCAGCTGCTCTTCACCGACAAGAAGACTGAAGGCGTGCGCTACGCTGCGCCGGCAGGCGGCAGGGTCTCTGCCATCAACCGCGGCGCACGCCGGGTCCTGCAATCAGTGGTGATCGACGTCTCTGAGACAGGCGAAGACGCCGAGCAATTTTCCTCTTACAGCGCTGATGCGGCACGCGGTCTTGATGCCGCCGCTATTCGCGAGCAGCTGCTGCAGTCCGGGCAATGGACCTGCCTGCGCACCCGGCCCTTCAGCAAGGTGCCGGCCGCCGACAGCCAGCCTGCAGCCATTTTCGTCACCGCCATCGATACCCAGCCGCTGGCGGCCGACCCGGCGGTAGCGATCGCCGAGCAGGGCGAAGCCTTTTCCCTGGGCCAGGACCTGCTGGCCAGGCTCACCGACGGCAAGCTCTACCTGTGCGCGGCACCGGGCGCCGAGCTGCCCGTCGGCACGGCAGACAATATTCACGCCGAGATGTTTGCTGGGCCGCACCCGGCGGGCCTGGCGGGTACTCACATTCACCACCTCGACCCCGTAGGCCCCGGCAAGACCGTGTGGACCGTCGGCTACCAGGACGTCATCGCCATCGGTCGGCTGTTCCTCGACGGCCGGCTCTACACCGATCGCGTCATTGCACTGGCCGGCCCACAGGTGCGCGAGCCGCGCCTGCTGCGCGCCCGTGTTGGTGTCGATATCGAGGCCCTGTGCGCAGGCGAACTGGTCGAGGGGAACAACCGCGTCATCTCGGGTTCTGTGCTCGGCGGTCGGCGCGTCCAGTCCGGCACCTCATATCTGGGCCGCTATCACAACCAGATCAGCGTGCTGCGTGAGGGCACCGAGCGTGAGCTGCTGGGGTGGCTGTCACCTGGTGCCAACAAGCACTCCAACCTCCCGATATACTTGAGCAAGTTCATGCCCGGCAAGCTGCTGGACCTGACCACGACCACCAACGGCAGCGAACGCGCCATGGTACCCGTGGGCTCATATGAAGACGTCATGCCCATGGACGTACTGCCGACCCAGCTGCTGCGCGCACTGATCGTTGGTGACACCGAAATGGCCCAGGCCCTGGGCTGCCTGGAACTTGAGGAAGAGGATCTCGCCCTGTGCACCTACGTGTGCCCCGGCAAGTATGAGTACGGTCCGATTCTTCGCGACAACCTGACGCGCATCGAGAAGGAGGGTTAGATCTCATGCGGAAGTTTTTCGACAGTATCGAGCATCACTTCCAGGAAGGCGGCAAGTTTGAGAAGTATTACGCCCTCTACGAAGTCTTCGACACGTTCCTGTATTCGCCTTCATCCACCACGCGTACCACCGCCCACGTGCGCGATGGGGTTGATCTCAAGCGCATCATGATCACCGTGTGGCTGGCGACTTTCCCGGCCATGTTCTATGGCATGTGGAACCTCGGCTTCCACGCCAACACCCTGGTGGAAGCGGGCGCCGGCGCGGTCAACGACTGGCACGCTCCGCTGATCAACCTGTTTGGCGCTACCGATCCCAACAGCCTGATCGACTGCTTCATCTTCGGGGCTATCTACTTCCTCCCCATCTATGCCGTCACCTTCCTGGTGGGGATCAGCTGGGAAGTCCTGTTCGCCATCAAGCGCGGCCACGAGGTCAACGAAGGCTTCTTTGTTACTTCGGTGCTGTTTGCGCTGATCTGCCCGCCGGACCTGCCCCTGTGGCAGGTGGCTATGGGTATCAGTTTTGGCGTGGTAATCGGCAAGGAAGTGTTTGGCGGTACCGGTAAGAACTTCCTCAATCCTGCGCTGACCGGCCGCGCCTTCCTGTACTTCGCCTACCCGGCACAGATTTCCGGTGATGCGGTGTGGACGGCTGTGGACGGGTACACGGGCGCCACGGCGCTGTCGATCGTGGCCTCCGAGGGCATGGAGGCACTGCAGGCGCAGATGAGCTGGATGCAGACCTTCATCGGCAATATTCACGGCTCCATCGGGGAAACCTCGACCCTGGCCATCCTGCTGGGCGGCGTGTTGATGCTCTATACCCGTGTGGCGGCCTGGCGCATTGTGCTGGGCGTGTTCCTCGGCATGTTTGCCCTGTCGACGCTGTTCAATGTGATTGGCAGCGACACCAATCCGGCCTTTGCCATGCCCTGGTACTGGCACCTGACCGTGGGCGGCTTCGCCTTCGGCATGATCTTCATGGCCACCGACCCGGTCTCCGCAGCGATGACCAATGTGGGCAAGATCTGGTTTGGCGTGTTGATCGGCGTAATGACTGTGCTAATTCGCGTCGTCAACCCGGCCTTCCCGGAGGGCATCATGCTGGCGATCCTGTTCGCCAACCTGTTTGCACCGTTGATCGACCATTTTGTGGTCCAGGCCAATGTGAAACGGAGGCTCGCCCGTGCCTAGCAAAGATACCGTAGGAAAAACCCTCGGCGTAGCCCTGGCACTGTGCATTGCCTGCTCGGTGGTGGTATCCACCGCGGCGGTGATGCTCAAGCCCGCCCAGGAAGCCAACGTCGCCCTCGACCGCAAGCGCAACATTCTCGCGGCGGCGGGCATGCTCGAAGAGGGCCGTTCCATCGATGAGCAGTTCGAGAGCATCTCCACCCTGGTGGTAGACATGCGCAGTGGCCGCTTCAGCGAAGAGGTCGATGGCGAGAATTACAACTCCATCGCCGCCGCCAAGGATCCCGACCAGTCCAGTCGACTCGAAGGCGGTGCCGACAGCGCCAATATCGGTGGGCGCCGGGAGAACTTCGGCGTGGTCTACGTGGTCGGGGACCGCAACGCCCCTGACACGATTATCCTGCCGGTGCGTGGTGCGGGCCTGTGGGGCCAGATGTACGGGTTCCTGGCGCTGGAAGAGGACCTGAACACCGTTGCCGGCCTGGGCTTTTACGAGCACAAGGAAACACCGGGACTGGGGGGCGAGGTCGACAATCCGCGCTGGAAGGCCCTGTGGCCGGGCAAAAACGCTTTCCGCGACGGTGCAGTGGCGATTGAAGTGATTAAGGGAACCGCGAATCGGGAAGGCCCCATGGCCGCCTACCAGGTGGATGGCCTCAGCGGCGCCACCCTGACGACCCGCGGCGTAAATAATCTGGTGCAGTTCTGGTTGGGCGATGACGGTTTCGGGCCGTTCCTGTCCAACCTCAAGGCGGGGGAGGCCTGACATGTCGGAGATGACAAAAACCCTGACGGACCCGGTTTTCAACAACAACCCGATCGGTCTGCAGATCCTGGGCATTTGCTCGGCGCTGGCGGTGACCACGTCGATGAGCGTGAGCCTGGTCATGTGTATCGCATTGACCACGGTGGTGGCGTTTTCGAACCTGATCATCGCTTCCATTCGCAACCAGATTCCCAACAATATCCGCATTATCGTGCAGATGACCGTGATCGCTTCGCTGGTGATCGTGGTGGACCAGATCCTCAAGGCCGTGGCCTATGACATCAGCAAGCAGCTGTCGGTCTTTGTGGGCCTGATCATCACCAACTGCATCGTGATGGGCCGTGCCGAAGCCTTCGCCATGAAGAACCCGCC
>JASJBK010000060.1 GCA_030066555.1 Halieaceae bacterium | reverse complement strand
TTGCTGATCGGCTGAATCGGCGTCCTCGCAAAACCCTGGGGTGGGCAACGCCCGCCGATGTATTGCAAGCTACTGTTGCAAGGACCAGTTGAGATCGCAGGACGGCCGGCGCCGAGCGAGCCATGGACGGCATGCTTTTAGCGTGTCCGGGGAGGGGGCAGGTCCAGTTCGCGCCCGCTCTACGGAGCACTACTCCACCAGGCGAGGGTCTGTCCCCGAAGCTGCAGGCTCGTGTACACTTGCGGCCTAATAACGATATAGGCCCGCAAAAGCCCGATGAATCCGAATTTCCTGGATTTCGAACAGCCGATTGCCGAACTCGAAGTGAAAATCGAGGAGCTGCAGCTGGTCGGTTCCGACAACGACATCAACATCGGTGATGAGATCTCCAAGCTGCGGGAGAAGAGCACCCGGCTCACCGAGAAGATCTATGCGGGCCTGAGTTCCTGGGATATCGTCAAGGTAGCGCGCCACCCCCAGCGGCCCTACACCATGGACTATGTTCCGCGGGTATTCACCGAGTTCGACGAGTTGCACGGAGACCGCCACTTTGCCGACGACAAGGCGATTGTCGGTGGTGTGGCACGGCTGGAGGGCAAGCCCGTCATGGTCATCGGCCAGGAGAAGGGCCGCAACGTGCAGGACAAGGTGGCCCGCAACTTTGGCATGCCCAAGCCTGAAGGTTACCGCAAGGCCCTGCGCCTGATGGAACTGGCCGAGCGTTATCACATGCCGGTAATCACCCTGATCGACACCCCCGGCGCCTACCCGGGCATCGATTCCGAGGAGCGCGGTATCTCCGAGGCCATCGCCCAGAACCTCGCGGTTATGTCGCGATTGCGCACGCCGATTATCTCGGTGGTGATCGGTGAGGGAAGCTCCGGCGGCGCGCTGGGCATTGGCGTGGGCGACCACCTGGCCATGCTGCAGTACTCCACCTACTTCGTGATCTCACCCGAGGGCTGCGCCAATATCATCTGGAAGACCTCGGAAAAGGCCCCCGATGCCGCCCAGGCCATGGGTGTCACCTCCAGCGTGCTGGAAGAGCTGGGCATCGTCGATGCGACCATCGAGGAGCCCCTCGGCGGCGCCCATCGCGATGTCGACACGATGGCGAGCCGGATTCAGGCCCACCTGGTGCAGGAGGTCGAACGCCTGCAGGCCATCTCCGTAGACGAGATGCTTGAGGCGCGCTACCAGCGCCTGCTGTCCTACGGCAACTGAGCCCCCCGGGTCCTGTGACCCTCAGCGCTGAAAGTCTCTGGCCCGCCCTGGAACCCTGGAGCGGGGCATCTCGCTGGTGGGTCGGCCTGAGTGGGGGCCTTGATTCCTGCCTGCTGCTGAGCCTGCTCGCTGAGCTTCGTGACGCAGGCGAGCACCCGCTACCACCGCTGGCGGCTATCCACGTCGATCATCGCCTGCATCCCGATTCAGCACACTGGGCTGCCCATTGCGCTGCTCTCTGCGAGGCACTGTCGGTGCCGCTCGAGACCGAGGTGGTCGAGGTTGATCCGGCCGGGGAGGGCCCTGAGGCGGCGGCCCGGGAGGCCCGCTATCGTGCTTTTGCTTCCTGTGTTGCGGACGGTGAGTTGTTGCTGCTGGCACACCACCGCGACGACCAGGTGGAAACCTTTTTCCTGCGCTTGATGCGCGGAGCCGGCAGCCGCGGGCTGTCGGGCATGCCGGCTTCGCGAGAACTCGACGGCGGTCAGTTGTTCAGGCCATTGCTGCCCAACACCCGCTCAGAGCTCGAAGCCTGCGCCCATGATCGTGGGCTGACCTGGGTTGAGGATCCCTCCAATGCTGCCCTCGACGCGGATCGCAACTTCCTGCGCCAGGTGCTGCTGCCCCAGCTTGCCACCCGTTGGCCCGGTTACCGGCAGAGCGTGATTGCCAGCATGGAGGCGCTGGCGGATGCGGAGCAGGCGCTGGCGTCCGGGGACGAGGCGCGACTGGCCACTGCTCGCGAGGTGGCCTTCGGCGAGGCCTGCCTGGATCTTAAGCGACTCGGGGCGGAGTCGGCCGCCGAGCAGGCGCGCCTGCTGCGGCGCTGGCTGGAGTCCGAGGGCGTTGCCGTACCGACCCGCTCGCGGTTGCTGGAATTCAGCCGCCAGCTCGAGGTGGCGGGCGAAGACAGCCAGCCGGCGCTGGAACTGGAGCAGGGAAGCCTGCGCCGCTACCGGCAACGGGTTTTCCTGGTGCCGCAGCCGCCGACGCTGCCTGCGGAGCAACGTCTCGAACCGCAGCAACCGGTCGAGCTGCCCGGCCTCGGACGCCTGTGGGTAGAGGCGTCTGAGAGCGGCTTGCGCCTGCCGGCCGACGGCGGCTGGCAGCTACGCTGGCGCAGTGGCGGCGAGCGTTGCCAGCCCCTGGGTCGCGGGCACAGCCAGGCGCTCAAGCAACTCCTGCAGGAGCGCGGCGTACCCCCGTGGGTGCGTGAGCGACTACCCCTGCTGTACGATGGCGACGCCATTGCCGCGGTAGCGGACCTGTGGGTCTGTGAGGGTTTCCAGGCCAGTGCCACGGAGGCGGCCTGGAGCGTGTGTTGGAGCCCTTCTCGGGCGGTCCTCGATTGAGCGGCTATGGCCTTTCTGTTATCCTGACGTCCCATCTTTTGCAGGGCCGTGCAAAGCCGGTCGCTATGCATTTTTGACCCATTAACCGTTGCCGGGATAGCTACTGGCGACGTGCTCCGGTTGCCACCGGGCCGGGTTCCAGACATGCGAAGCACCAGGGCGAGTCCACAGCACCGGCATCGAAACACGTAATACGCAGCTTGGTTCCGGCGCCCGATGCTGGGCTATGCAATGGCTTGCAATGGCATGGAAAGGTATTTATGACGCGCTTTGTCTTCGTCACTGGTGGTGTGGTTTCTTCATTGGGCAAGGGCATTGCCGCTGCGTCCCTCGCCGCGATTCTCGAGGCCCGCGGCCTCAAGGTCACCCTCCTCAAGCTGGATCCCTACATCAACGTCGACCCCGGCACCATGAGTCCGTTCCAGCACGGTGAGGTATTTGTCACGGATGATGGCGCCGAAACCGACCTCGACCTCGGGCACTACGAGCGCTTCACCCGGTCGACCATGACCCGGGCCAATAACTTCACCACCGGCCGGGTCTACGACACGGTGCTGCGTAATGAGCGCCGCGGCGACTACCTGGGTGCCACCATCCAGGTCATTCCCCACATTACCGACGAGATCAAGCGCCGGGTGCTGGAAGGTGGCGGCGATGCCGATATCGCGGTGGTGGAAATTGGCGGTACGGTCGGTGACATCGAGAGCCTGCCGTTTCTGGAAGCCGCCCGCCAGCTCAAGGTCGAGCTGGGCAGCGCCAGGGCGATGCTCATGCATCTTACGCTGGTCCCCTACATCGCCGCAGCCGGCGAGATCAAAACCAAGCCCACCCAGCACTCGGTCAAGGAGCTGCGCTCCATCGGCTTGCAGCCGGATGTATTGCTGTGCCGCTGTGAAATCGAGGTGGAAGAGGGCGCACGCAAGAAGATCGCCCTGTTTACCAATGTCGAGGAGCGGGCCGTCATACCGCTGTTGGACGCCGACAGCATCTACGAGATCCCGTCCATGCTGCACGGCCAGGACCTCGATTCCATCGTTGTCGAGCGCTTCGGTCTGGACTGCCCGGAGGCGGATCTCAGCGAGTGGGATGAGGTGTTGCGCGGCGAGATCGAGGCGGACAGGGACGTGACCGTGGCCATGGTCGGCAAGTACATGGACCTGCTGGATGCCTACAAATCCCTCAACGAGGCCCTCAAGCACGCCGGCATCCAGACCCTGTCGCGGGTGAAAATCCAGCACATCGACTCCGAGCGCATTGAAGAGGAGGGGGTGGGCATCCTCGAGCATGCCGACGCGATCCTGGTGCCCGGCGGTTTCGGCGAACGCGGCTTCGAGGGCAAGATCATGGCTGCGCAATACGCCCGTGAGCGGGGCGTTCCCTACCTCGGCATCTGCCTGGGCATGCACGTCGCCATGGTCGAGTACGCGCGCAACGTCGCCGGCCTCGAGGGCGCTCACAGCACCGAGATGGAGCGCGAGACGCCGCACCCCATCATCGCCCTGATTACCGAGTGGCAAACCGCCGACGGCAGGGTCGAGACCCGCAGCGAAGATTCCGACAAGGGCGGTACCATGCGCCTCGGCGGACAGCCCTGCCACCTGGTGGAGGGCTCGGTGTCCCGCCAGCTGTATGGCGAAGACACCATCGTCGAGCGCCATCGCCACCGCTACGAGGTCAACAACAATTACCTGCCCCAGCTGGAAGAGGCCGGGCTGCGAATTGTCGGCTGGTCCGGTGACCGCTCCCTGGTGGAGATGATCGAGATTCCCGACCACCCCTGGTTCGTGGCCTGCCAGTTCCACCCCGAGTTCACCTCGCGGCCGCGCGGTGGCCACCCGCTGTTCTCGGGCTTCGTCAATGCCGCTCTCAAGCTGCGCGAATCCCGAGAGTCGGGCGCGCCCTCTTCGAAAGAGGAAGTGGCGTGATCGATACCGAATCTGAAGTCCTGATCGCGGAGCGGATCCGCGTTGCCAACGATGCGCCCTTCGTCCTGTTCGGCGGCATCAACGTGCTGGAATCCCGCGACCTGGCCATGCGCGCCGCGGAGCACTACAAGGCGGTGACCGACAAGCTCGGGATCCCCTACGTGTTCAAGGCCTCATGGGACAAGGCCAACCGCTCCTCGATCCATTCCTTCCGTGGCCCCGGCCTGGAGGAGGGCATGACGATCATGGCGGAGGTAAAGGCGCAGTTCGATGTGCCGCTGATTACCGACCTGCACGAGCCGGCCCAGGCCCAGCCGGTGGCGGAGGTTTGCGATGTTATCCAGCTACCCGCCTTCCTGGCGCGCCAGACCGACCTGGTGCATGCCATGGCCGCCACCGGTGCGGTCATCAACGTCAAGAAACCCCAGTTCCTGAGCCCCGGCCAGATGGGCAACATCGTCGAGAAAATCAACGAGTGCGGCAATCGCCGTGTCATCCTCTGCGAGCGCGGTACCCAGTTCGGCTACGACAACCTGGTGGTCGATATGCTCGGCTTCCGGGTGATGAAGCAGGCGGCGGGCAATGCGCCGGTGATTTTCGATGTCACCCACGCGCTGCAGTGCCGCGACCCCCTGGGCGCTGCCTCCGGTGGGCGCCGGGAGCAGGTGGCGGAGCTGGGACGGGCCGGCCTGGCGGCGGGTCTGGCCGGGCTGTTCCTGGAAGCGCACCCGAACCCCGACGAGGCGCTCTGCGACGGACCCAGCGCGCTGCCGCTGGACCAGCTCGAGCCCTTCCTGGCGCAAATGCAGGCTGTCGACCAGTTGGTAAAATCCTTTCCGCCACTGGATATCCACTAGATACTCATCTTTTTTTACGGAGAACAAGCATGAGCACTATCGCAGACGTGCGGGGCTATGAAGTCCTCGATTCACGCGGCAACCCGACCGTTCAGGCAGACGTGGTCCTGGAGTCCGGGGCCGTGGGTAGCGCCTGTGCGCCGTCCGGCGCCTCTACCGGGTCCCGGGAAGCCCTGGAATTGCGCGACGGCGACGCGGCCCGCTACCTGGGCAAGGGTGTGCTCACCGCGGTGGCCAACGTCAACGGCCCGATCCGCGACGTGCTGCTGGGCCATGACGCCCGCGACCAGGCCGGCCTCGACGAGGCCATGATTGCGGCCGACGGCACCGACAACAAGGCGCAGCTCGGCGCCAACGCCATCCTCGCGGCCTCGCTGGCTGCCGCCCGCGCCGCAGCCGTCGACAAGGGCATGCCCCTGTACCAGCACATTGCCGAACTCAATGGCACCGATACCATGACCATGCCGGTACCGATGATGAATATCCTCAACGGCGGCGAGCACGCCGATAACAATGTCGATATCCAGGAGTTCATGGTGCAGCCGGTGGGCGCCGAGAGCTTCGCCGAGGCGCTGCGCACCGGTGCCGAGATTTTCCACCACCTGAAGAAGGTGCTGTCGGCCCAGGGGCTCAATACCGCGGTCGGTGACGAGGGCGGCTTCGCCCCCAACCTGCCGTCCAACGAGGCGGCCCTGGAGGTGATCGCCGAGGCGGTTGGCAAGGCCGGTTACACCCTCGGTGACGACGTCACCCTCGCCCTGGACTGCGCTGCCTCCGAGTTTTTCCGGGATGACAAGTACGACCTGGCCGGTGAGGGCAAGCAATATGACAGCAGCGAATTCGCCGACTACCTGGCTGCGCTGGCGGGCAAATACCCGATTATCAGTATCGAAGACGGCATGGACGAGAGCGACTGGGCGGGCTGGAAAGTACTGACCGACAAGCTCGGCGACAAGGTGCAGCTGGTGGGTGACGACCTGTTTGTCACCAACACCAGGATCCTCAAGCGCGGGATCGACGAGGGCGTGGCCAATTCCATCCTCATCAAGTTCAACCAGATCGGCAGCCTCACCGAGACCCTCGACGCGATCCGCATGGCCCGTGAGGCGGGTTTCACGGCGGTGATATCGCACCGTTCCGGGGAGACCGAGGACACCACCATTGCCGACCTCGCGGTGGCTACCGCTGCGGGACAAATCAAGACGGGTTCGCTGTGCCGCTCTGACCGGGTTGCCAAGTACAACCGGCTGCTGCGCATCGAGGCCGAGTTGCAGGGCATGGCGGCCTACCGCGGCCGTGATGAGTTTCGCGCCTAGCGTGCCATTCACTCGGCGCCGGGATTGGGGCCGGCCATGAAGTGGTTGGCCCTGGGCCTGACAGTGCTGCTAGTGGCCTCCCAGTACCGGCTCTGGTTTGCCGAAGAGGGCAGCCTTGCCGAACTGCATCGCCTGCAGCAGGAAATTGAGCGACAGGAGCAACGCAACGCCGAGCTGGAGGCGCGCAACCTGCGCCTGGAGCAGGAAGTGATCGAGCTGCAGCAGGGCCTGGAAACGGTAGAGGAGCGGGCCCGCCGCGACCTGGGCATGATCCGCGACGGCGAAACCTATTATCAATTAGTTGAGAAAGACGACAGGGCCGAGGATGACGGCAGCTGAGTCACGTTTCTGGGGCGTGGTGCCGGCTGCGGGCAGTGGCACCCGCATGGGTGCGGATACCCCCAAACAGTACCTGGAGCTGGGTGGCACGGCGGTCCTGCAACATACGCTGGACGCGCTGTTAGCCCTGCCGGTGCTGGAGCGCCTGATGGTGGCGTTGGCGCCCGGAGACCCGCGCTGGCCGGCCCTGGCCGCCGCCAGCGATGCCCGAATCGGAACCACCGATGGCGGCGCCGAGCGCGCCGATTCAGTACTGGCCTGCCTGCTGGCCCTGGAAGCTGATGCTGATTCCGATGACTGGGTGCTGGTGCATGACGCCGCCCGGCCCTGCGTCAGTCTCGCGGAATTGGAGAACCTGGTGGCAAGCCTGCGGGACGATCCGGTAGGCGGATTGCTGGCCCTGCCGGTGTCGGAGACTGTGAAGCGCGCGGACGCAGAGCAGTGCGTGGCAGCTACCGTCGATCGAGACGGCCTGTGGCTGGCGCAGACGCCGCAGATGTTCCGCTATGGCATGCTGCGCGCGGCGCTGGAGTCAGCCGCGGAGCGGGGGGCCACTGTGACGGATGAGGCTTCTGCCCTGGAGCAGGCGGGCTATGCACCGCGGCTGGTGCCGGGAGCAGCCACCAATATCAAGATCACCCGGCCTGCCGACCTGCCGGTGGCCGAGGCGTTCCTGGCGGCTCGGGCCGCGCAGCGATGAAGGGATAAACTGGAGACAGCGAATGGTAAGAATCGGACACGGCTTTGATGTGCATCGCTTCTGTGCGGGCGATCATGTGATGCTGGGGGGCGTGCGCGTACCCCACGATCATGGCCTGGAAGCGCACTCCGATGGCGATGTGGCGATTCACGCCCTGTGCGACGCCATGTTGGGGGCGCTGGGGCTGGGTGATATCGGTCGCCATTTTCCGGATGACGACCCGGAGAATGCCGACATCGATAGCCGCATCCTGCTCAAGTGCGTATTTGCCCTCGCCCAGCAGCAGGGTTTCCGGCTCGGCAATGCCGACCTCACGATCATTGCCCAGGCGCCGAAACTCGCACCCCATATCGACACCATGCGGGCAGTACTGGCGTCCGACCTGGAGGCCGATGTACAGGCGGTGAACGTCAAGGCCACCACCACCGAGGAGCTGGGTTACATCGGCCGTCGCGAGGGCATCGCGGCCCACGCCGTGGTGGTGCTGGCACCCGGATGACAAGGCGGGAGCATTCTGTGATGATGCGGGCAGCTGCGAGGGCGGCAGGACGACAACAGGAAGTGACGGAACGTGAACGCGACTAATCTTCGCGGCATAGGCATGACCTCTCAGCGCACCCGGGAGCGGTTGGTACAGCGCCTGCGCGAGCAGGGCATTGCCAGCAGCGATGTCCTCGAGGTGATCCGCAATACTCCCCGCCACATGTTCGTGGACGAGGCCCTGGCACAGCGCGCCTACGAAGACAGTTCCCTGCCCATCGGGTATTCCCAGACCCTGTCGCAGCCCTGGATCGTGGCGCGCATGACCGAGCTGTTGCTGGACAGCGGCCCGGTGGAGCGGGTACTGGAAATCGGTACCGGCTCCGGCTACCAGACCGCGGTGCTGGCGCAGCTGGTGGGGCAGGTATGCAGCGTCGAGCGCATCAGGCCGCTGCAGGAGAAAGCCCGCAAGCGACTGCGCGAGCTGCGCCTGAAGAACGTGCAACTCAAGCACGCGGACGGCGGCGTGGGCTGGGAGAGTGAGGCGCCCTTCGATGGTATTGTCGCTACCGCTGCGCCGGAGGTCATTCCGCCTGACCTGCTGGCGCAGCTCGGGCCCGGCGGGCGCCTGATCATCCCGGTGGGAGTGGATACCCAGTACCTCACCGTCGTTACCCGAACAGCCGCGGGCCTGGAAACCGAGACCTTTGATGAGGTGCGCTTCGTACCCCTGCGGTCGGGTCTGGTACGTTGAAACCAGCCGGTATTGTCCTGCGCGGCCTCGCCATGGGCGCGGCGGACATTGTGCCCGGCGTCTCCGGCGGCACGGTCGCCTTTATTACCGGCATCTACCCGCGCTTGCTACACAGCCTGCGCAGCTTCGACCTGGCCGCCCTCAAGCTGTTACTTCGCGGCAACATTGCGGAAGCCTGGCGCCACGTCGACGGCAACTTCCTGGCCTGGCTGCTGACTGGCATCGCGACCAGTATCCTGACCCTGGCCCGGGTGTTCGGCTGGTTGCTGGAGCACTACCCGGAACCTCTTTGGGCCTTCTTTTTCGGGCTGATTCTCGCCTCCGCTGCCATGCTGGTGCGGCAGGTGCCCGGCTGGACCGGGCCCAGGCTGCTGGCGCTGCTGGCCGGCACCGTTATCGCCCTGGCCATTGCCCTGGCGCCCCGGGCGGGGTTCGTGCCCGGCTATCCCGGCGTTTTCCTGGCCGGCTTCATTGCGATCTGCGCCATGATCCTGCCTGGAATCTCCGGTAGCTTCATCCTGTTGCTGCTGGGCATGTACGCGGTGACACTGGATGCCATCCGCAGCTTTGACCTGGTCTATATCGCGGTGTTCGGGGTCGGTGCTGCCTCGGGGCTGATGTGCTTCAGCCGTCTGCTGGACTGGCTGCTGTCGCATTTTCGCGGTGCCACCATTGCCACACTCACCGGCTTCCTGTTCGGCTCCCTGGCAGTGGTCTGGCCCTGGAAACGCACCCTGTCCTGGGTGGAGGGGCGCGACGGCGAGCCCCGGGCCGCCCAGCAATGGCCGGTGTTGCCCGGTGATTACGCCGGCGACCCCCTGCTGCTGCTGTGCGTCGGCCTGGCATTGCTGGGTCTGGCCCTGGTGCTGATGCTGGACCTGCGCTGGGGCCGGCTGAAGGTCGAGGCAGACTAGGGTGTCCTGAATGATGCGGACTCATCGGGAAGGACACTGAATCATGGCCAGGCCGTGGACCTTCCTGCTGTGCCTGCTGCTCGCCGCCTGCGCCGGAGAGCCCAACCGGGCGCCGGTCGAAAACCGCCACGGTGAGAAAAAAACTGTTACCACTCCGGATCGCTACGCCGTGCGGCGCGGCGACACCCTGTATTCCATCGCCTGGCGCTATAATCTCGATCACCGCGCCCTGGCTCGACTCAACGGTATCCCCAGTCCCTACACCATCTACCCGGGCCAGCAGCTGAAGCTGCGGGGCAAGCCGCCGTCGTCGCCACCGACCCCGGTAGCGACGACCAGGGCTCCGGCCGCCAAGGCGCCGGCAGCCACCGCATCCCGCCCTGTCACAAAAACGTCATCCCCCCGTGTTACTTCTAGCAGCCCGGCAGAATTCGACCGCAAGGTCGATGCCTGGCACTGGCCGACCCGCGGAACGGTGGTGAGAAAGTTTTCGGCGACCACGCACAAGGGCATCGACATCGACGGCAAGGCCGGGGATGCGGTGCTCGCCACGGCGGGTGGCAGCGTTGTCTATGCGGGCAGTGGCATCGTCGGCTACGGCAACCTGCTGATCGTCAAGCACAGCCAGGACTACCTCAGTGCCTACGGTCACAACCGCCGGCTGCTGGTGAAGGAGGGAGACCGGGTGAAAGCGGGCCAGAAGATCGCCGAGAAGGGCAGCAGTGCGACCAATACGGTGAAATTGCACTTCGAAATTCGCCGCGACGGCAAGCCCGTCGACCCGCTGAAACTGCTGCCAAAGCGTGGCTAGGCAGGCTCGGGAGCATCGTCCGGGTACGAAACGGGGTTTCTGTTTTGGCCGTTGTAGTCGCTGGGTATTGGGAGTACCCTAATCGGCCCGCTGAAGTAAACGCTTAATAACAAGACGCGCTTGCTTTGCGAATACTGGCGACAATGCTGGCAAGAATAAGAGGTGAGGAATGGAAGTCCGATCCCGATCAACCGGTAGCAAGAAGAACAGCGGTGCAGCCCGCGGTGCTGCGTCGAACAGGTCCAGGAAAACCGAGAGCAAGGGAAAGACAGCGGCGCGCAGGAGCTCACCTGCTAAAGCTGCTGCTAAGGAGACCAGGGTGACGGTCGAAAAAACAAAAGCAGGGGGGACCGACTCAGCGGCCAGCAAGGCCAGGAGTCGGGGAAAAGCAGCGGCAGCATCGCCAGCTTCATCAAAGAAGGCCGCACGCGGTGGCAGCATCAAGGCCAACGGCAAAACCACAGATCCGATTACCGCTCCGGCATCAGCCAAGGCCGCTGCCGAGGGTAGCCGTCGCCGTCGTGGCTATGACGATGACGACAAGGGCTTCAACAAGTCGCTGGATGCGACCCAGCTCTATCTCAATGAAATCGGCTACTCGCCGCTGCTGACGCCGGAAGAGGAAGTGTATTTCGCTCGCCTTGCGCGCAAGGGCGACGAGGCCGGCCGCAAGCGAATGATTGAGAGCAACCTGCGACTGGTGGTGAAGATTGCCCGGCGCTACATCAATCGAGGCCTCACCCTGCTCGACCTGATCGAAGAGGGGAATCTGGGGTTAATTCGGGCAGTAGAAAAATTCGATCCCGAGCGCGGCTTCCGCTTCTCCACCTATGCGACCTGGTGGATTCGCCAGACCATCGAGCGGGCCATCATGAACCAGACCCGCACCATCCGCCTGCCGATTCATGTGGTCAAGGAGCTCAACGTCTACCTTCGGGCCGCGCGTGAGCTGACCCAGAAGCTCGACCACGAGCCCTCCGCCGACGAGATCGCCACCATGCTCGACAAGCCGGTGGACGAGGTGAAGCGCATGCTGGGCCTGAACGAGCGCGTGGCCTCGGTGGATACCCCGCTGGGCCCGGACTCCGACAAGTCGCTGCTGGATACCATCGCCGACACCCATGTCAGTGATCCCTCCCAGCTGCTGCAGGAAAGCGATATCAAGGACAGCATCGGTATCTGGCTGGGCGAGCTGACCGACAAACAGTGCGAAGTGGTCTCTCGCCGCTTCGGCCTGCGCGGGTATGAGACCAGTACCCTCGAGGAAGTTGGTCGCGAGATCGGCCTCACCCGCGAGCGGGTGCGGCAGATCCAGGTCGAGGCCCTGAAGCGGCTGCGCGTCATCATGGAGACCCAGGGGCTGTCGTCCGACTCCATTTTCGGCTGAACCACCCGCTGGTAATTCCCGCCCGGTTGGGCGATTGATGGGTTTTCCCACGGAACTCGCGTCACAAGGTCTACCAGTCCCACTACGGCACTCACCTGGCCAGTCCGGTTGACGACTGTACCGCCAGATATTTGCGTCCTGTGTCCCGTTTCTTGCGTTTGTCAGCAGCAATCCTATTAAGAAACCAAGCTTGGTGTTACGATTTTTCCGGGGTCAACGAGCGCCCAGCTCGTTGGAAATGGAAGAAAAATACGTTCAGGGAAGATGCCATGAAGCGTTTCTTGTTTGCGGGGGCCGCGGTCCTCTCCTTTAGCCTTGTGTCCGGTTGCGCCACCGTTGTGCGCGGCAGTAGCGAGGCAATCACTTTTCAATCCACACCGTCTGGCGCGCTGGTGAAGCTCTCGTCGGGGCAGTCATGCACAACGCCTTGCGAGCTCGAGGTCAAGCGCAAGGGTGAGGTGTTCGTAACCGTTGAAAAAGATGGCTACAAGACGCTGGAAACAGCGCTGGTGTCGTCCATCGATGGCGGTTCGCTGGCGCTGGGCACCACCGCGAACATCCTGTTCCTTCCCATCATCAATGATGTCGTGGACTACAACACCGGCGCCAACTATTCGCGCAAGCCGAACCCACTGGCCGTCACGCTGATTGAAACAGGGTCTGCTGCTGAATACCCGCAGGTGGATCCGTCGACGGTGGCAGAAGCCGACAGCGAAAGCGCTCCGGCCGAAGCTGATACCGCCGTGGAGTAAGCGAGGGTATCAACCGCTCGGCGATAGAATACCGAGCACAAAAAAGGCGGCTGATGGCCGCCTTTTTACGTTTGCAAGCTAATGCCGCCAGGTTGCCTGGCCGGACAGGCTTATGCCGGGGATTAACGCTCCAGCAGCGCCAGCTTATTGGGTTTGCCCTTCCACTCTTCGGCCTCCGGCATGGCGTCCTTCATCTCGGTGATGTTTGGCCAGATTTCCGATAGCTCCGCATTCAGTTCCAGGAACACCTGCTGGTCTTCCGGTAACTCGTCTTCCGAGAAAATGGCGTCTACCGGGCACTCGGGTTCACACAGGGCGCAATCGATGCACTCATCGGGGTGGATGACCAGGAAGTTGGGACCCTCGTAAAAGCAGTCTACCGGGCACACTTCCACGCAGTCCGTGTGCTTGCAATTGATGCAATCTTCGCCAACTACAAATGTCATCTCGGGGGGTTCCTTAACAAGACTGTTCGATAAGAGTTCGAAAGTGTACCCGTTCGTTTCGCCAATGTGTACTGGCTCAATCCAGCTTGTCTCGCAGCCGGTAGAGCATGTCCAGCGCCTGTCGCGGGCTGAGATTGTCGACGTCCAGGGACTCCAGTTCTTCCACCACCGGGTGGGGAGCGGCGCCGAACAGGTCGTCCTGTGCGGGTGCCGGGGCCGCCTGCGTGGGCGGGCCGCCGCCTTCCAGTTCAGCGAGTTTTTCCCGGGCCTGGTCCAGCACCGTCGGCGGGATGCCCGCCAGCTTGGCCACCTGCAGGCCGTAGCTGCGGTTGGCGGGCCCTTCCTGGATGTTGTGCAGGAACACCACGTGGTCCTGGTACTCGGTGGCATCCAGGTGCACGTTGGCCATGGTCGGGCACTGCTCAGGCAGACTGGTCAGCTCAAAGTAGTGGGTGGAGAACAGGGTAAAGGCGTGCACCTGTCGCGCCAGCTGTACTGCCGCGGCCCAGGCCAGCGACAGCCCGTCGAAAGTGCTGGTGCCGCGGCCCACTTCGTCCATCAGCACCAGCGAGCGCGGGGTGGCATTATGGAGGATATTCGCGGTCTCGGTCATCTCGACCATGAAGGTCGAACGCCCGCCGGCAAGGTCATCGGAGGATCCGATACGCGTGAAGATCCGGTCCAGGGGCGACAGCCGCGCCCGTTCGGCGGGCACAAAGCTGCCGACGTGGGCCAACAGCGCAATCACCGCAGCCTGGCGCATATAGGTCGACTTGCCGCCCATGTTGGGGCCGGTGATCAGCAGCATGCGGCGCTGGTCGTTGAGCAGGCAATCATTGGCGATAAAGGGCTCTTCCAGCACCTGCTCCACCACCAGGTGGCGCCCTGCGGTGATATCGACGGTGGGCTCTTCGACAAACTCCGGTTCACACAGGCTCAGGCTCTCGGCGCGCTCGGCCAGGGTGGCGAGCACGTCCAGTTCTGATACGGCTGCCGCGGTTTGCTGCAGCGGCACGAGAATGTCGTTGAGGGCGTCGAGCAGGCCTTCATACAGGTGTTTCTCCCGCGCCAGGGCACGACTCTTGCTGGACAGGGCCTTGTCCTCGAACTCTTTGAGCTCCGGGGTGATATAGCGCTCGGCGTTCTTGAGGGTCTGGCGGCGGATGTACTCTTCCGGCGCGTCAGTGGCCTGGGCCTTGCTGATCTCGATGTAGTAGCCGTGCACCCGGTTGTAGCCCACCTTTAGGGTGCTGAGGCCCGTGCGCTCGCGCTCCCGCTCCTCGATTTCCAGCAGGTAATCGCCGGCGCCGCTGGCGATGCTGCGCAGCTCGTCCAGTTCGCTGTCGTAGCCGTCGGCGATCACGCCGCCGTCGCGCAGTACCACCGGCGGGTTTTCCACCACCGCGCGATCGAGCAGCTCCACCGTATCCGGGTATTCGTTGCACTGTGCCTGCAGTTTACTGAGCCGCGGCGTCTGGCAGCGGTTGAGCTCATTGCGAATCGCCGGCAGCGCCGCCAGCGACTGGCACAGGCGGGACAGGTCCCGGGGCCGCGCCGAGCGCAGGGCGACCCGCGAGAGGATGCGCTCCATATCGCCAATCGGCTTTAGCAGGTCGCGCAGGGTTTCGAAGTGGTAGTTGGCGCTCAGGCCC
>JASJBK010000059.1 GCA_030066555.1 Halieaceae bacterium | reverse complement strand
CTGCAAACGGAATTTTGGCAATCAGTACATGCCGGCAATAGTCGCCTGGCAGGTCAACACCCTCGGCGAAACTGGCGAGCCCGAAAATCAGGCTGCCCTGCCCGCTGTCGATGCGCTCGCGGTGGCGGCGCAGGATCTCGTGCTTGCTGTAGTCTCCCTGCATCAGTATGCGGTCACGCCACTGCGCCGGCAGTCCCTGGTAGACATCATTGAGCTGGCGCCTGGATGAGAACAGCACCAGGCTGCCCTCCCCGGCATCCAGCCAGGCGGGCAGGTTCTCCACCAGGCACTGGGTATGGGCCTCCGGGTCGCCCGGATCGCAGTCCATGGCGGGGATTCGCAGTTCCGCCCGCTGGTGTTCAAAGGGGCTGGGTACCACCTTGAAGCTGCCGGAACGCGGCATGCCCGAGTGCAGGATGAAGCGTTCAAAGCTGTTGAGCGCGGTCATGGTGGCGGAGGTCGCTACCACCCCCGCCGCCTGTGGCCACAGGTGCTCGGTGAGGATTTCCGCCGCCAGCACCGGGCTGGAGCGCAGCTCGTAGGCCACCCCGGCCCCGGCGGGTATCACATTGACCCAGCGGGCCATGGGCACGGCTTCGGTATCGGCGGGGGACCCCACGGTCGGCGCCTGGGCGTAGTCAGACCACAGGGCGAGGTTCCCCTCGGCACGGCCGAGCATGGCGCCAACCGCGGCATACCAGGCCTCGGCATCGGTGCTGTCGATGCCAGCAAGATCATCGTCCATGGCATCTTCAAAGCGGTTCTCCAGGCGCTGCAGGCGCTCGTGCAGCTGGCTGAACTGTCGCGCCAGGCGCTCGGCCTGCTCGGCCAGCGCCACCGGGATCTCGCCCATCTCGAAACGCAGGTGAACAGTGTCGTTGGAATCCCGGGGCTCCGGCATGCCCTCGATAGCGGGCAGCAGGTCATTGGCCGCATCCAGTTCCGCGGCGGTCGCCTCGAAGCGCCCCTGCAGCTTGACCATGGCCTCGGCCAGTTCGGCGACCTGCAGCAGCGCTGCGCCCTGCCCCAGCTGTTGCTGGCAGTCCTCCGCCCACTGGCGGGTAGTGGAAAGCCGGCTGAACGCCGAAAAGTGGTTGAGCGCCTTGGCCGGCAGGTGGTGGCCCTCGTCAAAGATATAAACCGTGTCCTCCGGCGGCGTGAGAATAGCGCCGCCGCCGAGGGCCAGGTCGGAGAGCACCAGGTCGTGGTTGGTGACGATCACGTCAGCGTGCTGCAGTGAATCACGCGCCTTGAAAAAGCTGCACTGGCCAACATTCGGGCAGCGCCGGCCGCTGCACTGGCTGTGGTCGGTAGTGACGCTGAACCAGGTGTCGTTGGCAACTTCCTCCGGCCAGGCATCGCGATCACCGTCCCATTCACCGCGGCCCAGCGCTTCAGCCATGGATTGGTAGACCGGCAGAGCATCCTGGCCCGGTGCTGCTACTTCATCGGGATACAGCGGTATCACCGGATCATCCCCGCCACCGCTCGCCAGCAGGCGATCCAGTCGCGACAGGCAGATGTAGCGGCGCCTTCCCTTGGCCAGCACGAAATCAAAGGCCAGGCCGCTGTGGCGGCGAATATCCGGCAAGTCCTTGAGCACCAGCTGTTCCTGCAGGGCAATGGTGGCGGTAGAGATCACCAGGGTCTTGCCCATTGCCCGCGCCAGGGGAATGGCGGCCACGGTATAGGCGATGGTCTTGCCGGTACCGGTGCCGGCTTCAATGGCGACCTGGGGTGTGGCCTCCGGGTCGTCGTCCTCCATGCGTGCCAGGGTATTGGCTATCTCGGCAATCATCTGCCGCTGCCCCCAACGAGGACTCAAGCGCTTGCCTTCTATGAGCCCGGTATAGGCCTTGCGAATCTCTTCCTTGGATTCTTCAGACAGCAACGGCGTCGTCACCCTCACTGCTCAGTAGAGACTGACGGCTGTGAATGGCATTGGCGTAGATCGCCAGGGCATAGTCGCGCTGGGCGGAGGGGATGGCCTGCATGCGCTGCAGGAAGGCCTGTTCGCTGCAACTCCCCGCAAGCTCGCCCAGCGCAGGCAGGGGCTCACCGCCGTGCAGGGCTTTCCAGGCGTACAGGTTGGTGTCGTGCAGCCGGTAATTGCTGATCACCTGCCGGTCCATTGCTTCGGCGACCTGTTCAGGGGTTTCGAAGCTGGCGTCCAGCGGCTCACCAAAGGCCACGTGTACCAGCCCCTTGTTACCCCTGATGCCGGTGGCGATGCTCGCCACGTCCTCGTGTTCGGCCTTTTCATAGCTGCCGTTGGTGGCCAGCTGCTCGAGCTCCGCGGCCTTGAGCGCATCACAGGGATCGAGCTCGTAAGAGATGGATACCGGCACAAGGTTAAGGGAGGCAATAAAGTCGCCGAAGCTCTCGGTCTTGCGATCCTGGCTCATGGCCAGCATCTTGATAATGGCGGGCTCGGTGCGGTCCAGCCCATCCTTGGCGCGCCCTTCGCGCTGGGCAATCCAGACTGGCGCGCGGTCCACCTGAATGGAGTGGCGGATGTAGGCCGACAGTGCGCGATAGGCCTTGAGCACCTCGCGCGGCCCGCGCGCCGAACGCTTGACGATAAAGCTCTTGTTGAGGCGCATCAGGTCCGACACGTAAGGCTTGGTCAGCAGGTTGTCGCCGATGGCGATGCGAACCGTATCGCGGCCGTTGTGATGCAGCGCGTAGTTGGTGAAGGCCGGGTCGAGGGTGATGTCCCGGTGGTTACTCATGAACAGGTATGGCGTGTCGGGGTCGAGCCCCTCCAACCCTGACACCGAGAATCCCGCGGTGCTGTCCTCGATCATCTGCGACATGTAGCGCTCGATAACCATCTGGAAGCTCTCGACGTCGGTAACTCCGGCCAGTTCCCGGCGCAGCACGCGACGCACCAGGGCGCGCAGCGGCAGGCCCAGCCAGTCGGCAAGGCCCTTGAACTTGAGTCGGCAGATGGCACCCAGGAACTCGGAATCGCCCAGCAGCCGCTCCAGTACCGCGGACACTTCTGCGTCGTTGTAGGGCCGAATATCGGCGAATTGATCCATGCGCGGGGAACGCTCTTCCGGAAAGGCGCACACCTTATCGGAAAGCTCCCTGTTAGTCATCCTGAGGGCAGATTGGGCCGCCCGGGGAGGCCATGTGCGGTCGGATTCATGCTATGCTTGCGCCCGCTTCAAAGACCGGTTTATTGGAGATTGTATGGAAGCCACAAACTCACTCCTGATGGTGTTGGGCGTTGCCGTGCTGCTGGCCAGTTGGGTAGTGTTGCTCATCGCATCCTGGAAGGAGGACTATTCATGGGGCCTGTGCACAGTGCTGCTGCCGCCTCTGTCCTACATCTATGCACTGTTCCGCCTCGACAAGGCGGGAGAGGCGATCAGCCTGGCCGTGGTGGGCTGGATACTCCTGTTCCTGGCCTTCTAGTTTCAGCTCCCGGGCCTCGGTTTGCGGGGTTCATTACCAAAGTTTAATGAACCTCGCGGACGCTCAACCCCCAAATTAAATTTATATAAATCAACGCCTTACGGCGGTGCGCTCGAGTGCGCTGCCGCCCCTTTCCGGTGCGACCGCAATTCCATGATCTGGTGCACAGCACAGGTCGTAAAACGCCGTTAGAATCCGCCGCGGTTCCACAGTTAGACCATTATTTTTTTGTTTAGACCATTACCCAAGGGGACACCATGAAGTCTATCGTCACTACTGCCATCGCCAGCGGCCTGCTGGCCCTGTCTGCTTCTGCGTTTGCCGCGAAGCCCACCAGCATTGTTTTTGATTCCAACGGCAAGACCGCCGATGGCACCGAATACGGCAACTACCACGTGAAGTGCTCCAACGGCAAAAAAATGCCGCTGACCGCCTGGGACAACCGCAAGAAGTGGTGTGTCGGTGAAGGCTCTTCAGAGAACTGCGAGAAGAAGCAGATCAAGGCAGCCAAGAAAGCCTGCAAGGCGGCGTAAGCTCTGCCGGCAATAAACGCTGATCGGGCCCGGCGCGCCGGGCCTGATCTCCGCCCCACTCAAAGCTCTTCTCTCTTCTCCTACCACTCCACGGCGTAGCGTGCTGCCACCGGCAGGCAGTCGGACCCGACCAAAGCAAGACAACATCTGAAGTATTCAGCCTGGGGCTGAAGGCTCTTGCGTGCCCAGTACCAGCTGCGCGAGCGTCATGATCAGCCGGAGCTGCTTTTCCTCGGCCTCGGGACCCAGCGGGTCCTCGCCCAGCAGGTCACGGTACATCGGCGCCATGGTGATGTAGGACATGACCATATTGTTGAGCCCCATTATCGCCCAGGGTTGCAGCTCTGCGACTGGCCCCAGGTGCGGCGCCTGGCTGTTGTCGGGCGGCTCAAACATTGGCCGGAACAGCCCGTCTACCAGGGCATCAGTGTGCGGGCTGCCGGACAGCGCCGCGTGTTGCAGCAGGCGGGCAAGGTTGGGGCGCTGGTGGTGCATGCGCACGGTGATTTCCAGCCAGCGGTAGATACCCTCCGCGGTCAGCGGTGCCTGGCGCAGCTCGTCGAGGGGCGCGGTAAAGGCCGCCAGCAGGCGGTCGACGACGGCCGCGTACAGGGCTTCCTTATTGCGGAAGTGGTTGTACAGGCTGGGTGAGCGAATGCCCACACGGTCGGCGACATCACCGAGCGAAGTGGCCGCATAACCGCGTTCGGCAAACAGGTCTTCTGCGGCGTCGAGGATGCGTTCGGGGGTGGGTTTGCCAGTGGGTGGATGGGCGCCAGTCATGGCAGGATACTAACTAATAGTTATTAGTAATGCTATTTTGTGGCCATGGACCGACACGACGATATTCACGCCATTGAGACCCTCATTTACCACTACGCGGACCTGATCGATGCCGGGCGCTTCGAGGAGGTGGCGCGACTGTTTGCCAACGCCTGCGTGGTCAGCCCGGACGGCGAAGAATGTGCCGGCGAAGGGCCGGTGCTGGCGCTCTACCAGAAGACGGCGCGCATCTACTCCGACACCGGCACCCCCTGCACCGAACACATGACCACCAACGTCTCGGTGCAGCTGTCGGACGAGGGCGATAGCGCCAGCGCCACCAGCCGTTTCACGGTGCTGCAGGCCCGCGAGGACTTCCCCCTGCAAGTGATCATCGCCGGCCAGTACCGCGACCGTTTCCGTAAACGCAAAGGCCGCTGGGAATTTGAACGCCGGGAGATGTACCCCCGCCTCATCGGCGACCTCTCCCATCACCTGATGGTGCCGCTCAGCCCCTGAGAGAGAGCCCTCAGCCCCTGATAGTGAGCCGCCTAAGCCCCTGATACCGTTGACAGTTCGGGGCGAAATGTGAATAATCGCGCCTCCCCAAAATTTGTGTATAGAGGTAACAACGTTGGCAAATTCACCGCAAGCCAAAAAGCGGGCACGCCAGGCAGTCAAGCGCCGCGCTCATAACGCGAGCCTGCGCTCACTGGTGCGTACGGTCATCAAGCGCGTAAACGCCGCCATCGAAGCTGGCGACGCCGAGCAGGCCAAAGCCGCCTACGGCGAAGCCGTGCCGGTCATCGACCGCATGGCAGACAAAGGCATCATTCACAAGAACAAGGCTGCCCGTCACAAGAGCCGCCTCAACGAGCAGGTCAAGGCACTCAGCGCCTGATATCTCCTCCCGCGTTCTTGAAGAAGCCGGCTACATGCCGGCTTTTTTGTGCCTGGACGGTTTGTAGCTCCATAGCGGTCTTTAGCTTCGTAGCAGTCCGCAGCTTCGTAGCGACGGCCAGCCACCGTGCATGGGGTTTCCCGGACACGCTGCAAGCACATCCATGTGGGCTCGGCGCCGGCCGTCCCTGGCCGGCGACGGTCCGGGAAACCCCATGCACGGCGTCTGGCCTCTTGTGCTGCCACATCTCAGCAACTTGCTTCGAAGATCGATCCCGGATGCTACTGCTCAATCGGCTGAAATGCTGGGGCCCACCGTATGTGCAGCATTGCGAATAGCTGGCGTATTGAGAGCGCTCGATGTAAGCGCGGATGCCTCGGCTCGCTAATCAGGACCGTCGCGGGCCATGGATGGCCCGCGCCGAGCCCACATGGACGTGCTTGTAGCGTGTCCTGATTAGCGAGCCGAGGTAGCCGCGCGTACTACTGGCACAACACCATGCCACACGGCTACGAAGCGCAATCTACAGCCGCAGCACTTTCTCACCGCGCGCTATGCCGGCAACACCGCTGCGGACGACTTCCAGAATCGCCGCATCCCCCATGGCCTCGACGAAGGAGTCGAGCTTGTCAGCCGTGCCGGACAGCATGATGGTGTAGACCGAGGGGCCGACGTCGACGATCTGGCCGCGGAAGATGTCGGTGCAGCGCTTGATCTCGGCGCGCTGGGCGCCGGTGGCGCGGACCTTGATGAGCATCAGGTCGCGCTCGATATGGGCACCCTCGGTGAGATCCACCAGCTTGACCACGTCGACCAGCTTGTTGAGTTGCTTGGTGATCTGCTCGATCTTGCGGTCATCGCCGATGGTGGTAACCGTCAGGCGCGACAGGGTGGTGTCTTCGGTGGGCGCCACGTTGAGGGTTTCAATGTTGTAGCCACGTTGGGAAAACAGGCCTACAACCCGGGACAGGGCACCGGGCTCGTTTTCCAGCAGGACAGAAATGATTCGTCTCATCAGGTTCTCTCCGTCTTGCTGAGCCACATATCAGCCATGGAGCCGTTGGGGGCCACGTGCATCGGGTAGACGTGCTCGGCCGGGTCGACCATCACGTCGACGAATACCAGCTTGTCCTTGAGGGCGAAGGCCTCTTCCATCTTGGCGTCCAGCTCGGCCCGGTCTTCGATGTGTATGCCCACATGGCCGTAGGCTTCCGCCAACTTCACGAAATCCGGCAGTGAGTTGGAGTAGGCAGACTCGGAGTGGCGCCCTTCGTACTGCATGTCCTGCCACTGCTTTACCATCCCCAGGTAGCCGTTGTGCAGGTTGATGATCTTCACCGGGATGCCGTACTGGCTGCAGGTGGAGAGTTCCTGGATGTTCATCTGGATACTGCCCTCACCGGTCACGCAGGCGACGTCGGAGTCGGGGAAGGCGAGCTTCACGCCCATGGCGGAAGGAAGGCCGAAGCCCATGGTGCCCAGTCCCCCGGAGTTGATCCAGCGCCGGGGCTTGTCGAACTTGTAGTACTGGGCCGCAAACATCTGGTGCTGGCCGACGTCGGAGGTGACGAAGGCCTCACCATCAGTCACCCGGTAAAGGGACTCGATCACCTGCTGCGGCTTGATCGGCCCGCCGGTTTCATAGCGGGGCGCAGTCCACAGGCCGTGGGCGGCGCGCCACTGCTCGATCTGTTGCCACCAGCGCTCCAGGGCCACCGCGTCCGGCAGGTCGGGCTGCTCCTCGCGCTGCTGGTTTATCAACGACATCATGTCCTTGAGCACCGCATCTACCGGGCCGACGATGGGGATATCCGCCTGCACGGTCTTGGAGATGCTGGTGGGATCGATATCGATGTGAATGATCTTGGCACTGGGGCAGAACTTGTCGACGGTATTGGTCACCCGGTCGTCCAGCCGCGCCCCCACTGCCAGGATCACATCGGCGTGATGCATGGCCATGTTGGCCTCGTAGAAGCCGTGCATGCCCAGCATGCCGAGGAACTGGCGGTCAGTGGCCGGGTAGGCACCAAGGCCCATCAGGGTATTGGTCACCGGGTAGTTGAGCATCTGCGCCAGCTCGGTGAGCAGTTCGCTGCTGTTACCGAGGATCACCCCCCCGCCGCTGTAGATGACCGGCCGCTTGGCGCCCAGCAACAGTTTTACCGCTTTCTTGGTCTGTCCGGAGTGGCCGCGGCTGGCCGGGTTGTAGGAGCGCATCTTCACCGAGCCCGGGTACTCGTAGGCATGCTTCTCGTCCGGTTTGGTGAGGTCTTTGGGAATATCTACCACCACCGGGCCGGGTCGACCGGACGTGGCGATATGGAAGGCCTTTTTGATGGTGGCCGGAATATCCTCGGCGCGCTGCACCAGGAAGCTGTGCTTCACAATAGGCCGCGAAATACCCACCATGTCGGTTTCCTGGAAAGCGTCTTCGCCGATCAGGTGCGACTGCACCTGGCCGGACAGCACCACCATGGGGATGGAATCCATGTAGGCCGTCGCAATTCCGGTAATGGCGTTGGTGGCGCCGGGGCCGGAGGTGACCAGCACCACACCCGGCTTGCCGGTGGCGCGGGCGTAACCGTCGGCCGCATGGGTGGCGGCCTGCTCGTGCCGTACCAGGATATGGGGGATGCTCGATTCCTTGAACAGGGCATCGTAGATATGCAGCACTGCGCCACCGGGGTAGCCGTATATGAACTCGACGCCCTCGTCCTGCAGTGCCCTGGCGATCATCTCGCCGCCGGAAAGTAATTCCACCGTTGTTACCTCTTATTTGCCACGCGCACATGTCCGGCGCGAGGTTCGCGGGGCCCGTACGGCCGCGCAGATTGCACGAAGTAGCGTCTGGAAGTGGAAGCACGCTACACCAGGCGACCTCTGTGCTGAGCTCGCGTGCAAAGGGAGGTAGAGAGGGGAATGCCATAAGAGACACAAGCCCGCTGTCGGTCGCCCTGCGAGGTAGCGCAGATGGTGGCCACGATGCTCGCCAATACGGCGATCACCGTTTTCGGGTACCCGGGCGTCGGCAATTCCTGCAACAGGAACATCGCCATTAACAGGCCGAATCACAATACGTGAACCGCCTGTTCCCACACCGGGAGAGCGCATTCTTCTTGCTTAAAGGACCTGTGTCAACATTTATGAAACCCGAGTTGCACGGGCACCGGACATGGGTTACTTTCGAGCGAAATTCAATGTCGGAGAGCGACTCTTGCGCGCACCCGCAAAGACAATTTCTGCCCTGCTGGCAGCGCTGGTTCTCGGCGCCGCCATGGCGCCCGTTGCACTGGCGGAAAAGGGCTATTACAAGTGGGTCGACGCCAGGGGGAATCCCGTTCACAGTGATCGCCCCCCGGCAGCGGGCATTGAGTATGAATTCGTCTCCACGGAGACGGGCCTCAGGCGGCGCGTGACCGCCGAGGAAAATACCGACAATCCGCCCGGCTGGGCCTCCTCGGCACCGGTGGGCAGCGAGGAACCCAATGCTGCCGAGCAGCAGGCGGCCATCGAGAAGGATCCGGCGGTCTGCGACCAGGCCCGCGCCAACCTCGATACTCTCAACTCGAAAGCCCGCGTGCGCATCCGCGACGACGATGGCATCCGCTACCTCACCGAAGAGGAAAAGTCGACCCAGCGCAAGAAAGCGCAGGACCTGATCGACGTTCACTGCGGCTCTTGATAGAACCGCCTGGATTCAGCGCCTCTAAGTTTTCTTCGAGGCGCTAGCCGACTCTCAGACTTCTTTAGTGTTCTATCCGACGCCCCGCTTTGCTGCGGGAGCGCCGGAGTGCTTCGGTGGTCAGGCGGCCTGTTCCGTTGTGAAGGCCGCCGAGTTGCCTTGCAGGCTGGCGTGGATGGTTGAGCCGGGCGGGAACTTGCCGGCCAGCAGGTCCTGGGCCAGGGGATTTTCCAGCTGTTGCTGGATCGCCCGCTTCAGGGGTCGCGCGCCGTAGACCGGGTCGAAGCCGACTTCCACCAGCTTGTCGAGCAGTGCATCGTCGATTTCAAGCCGGAGCTCGCGTTCCCGCAGGCGGGCGTGCAGGCCTGCCAACTGGATATGGGCGATGCCGCGAATCTGTTCCTGGCCCAGCGGGTGGAACACCACCGTCTCGTCAATACGGTTGATAAACTCGGGGCGGAAATGTGTGCCCACCACGCCCATCACCGCGGCCTTCATGGCCTCGTAGTTATCTTCACCCGCCATATCCTGGATCAGGTCCGAGCCCAGGTTCGAGGTCATCACCACCACCGTGTTGCGGAAGTCCACGGTGCGGCCCTGGCCGTCGGTGAGGCGACCGTCTTCCAGCACTTGCAGCAGGATATTGAACACGTCCGGGTGGGCCTTTTCGACCTCGTCCAGCAATAGCAGGGAATAGGGCCGGCGCCGCACCGCTTCGGTCAGGTAGCCGCCCTCCTCGTAGCCCACGTAGCCGGGGGGCGCGCCGATCAGGCGTGCCACCGAGTGCTTCTCCATGAACTCCGACATGTCGACCCGCACCATGGCCTGCTCGGAGTCGAACAGGAATTCCGCCAGCGACTTGCACAGCTCGGTCTTGCCGACACCGGTGGGTCCCAGGAACAGGAATGAACCGTTGGGGCGATTGGGGTCGGCCAGACCGGCACGGGAGCGACGCACGGCATTGGCCACCGCTTCCACCGCTTCGTGCTGGCCGACCACGCGCTCATGCAGCGCGTCTTCCATACGCAACAGCTTCTCCCGGTCGCCCTCCAGCATCTTCGCCACCGGAATCCCGGTCCAGCGCGATACCACCTCGGCCACCTCTTCCTCGGTCACCTTGTTGCGCAGCAGGGTCTTGTCGCCCGCGTCGGCCTTGGACGCCTGCTCCAGCTGTTTTTCCAGCTCGGGAATCTTGCCGTATTGCAGCTCCGACATCAGGGTCAGGTCACCGGCGCGACGGGCGGCCTCGAGTTCCATGCGCACCTGTTCCAGGTCGCTCTTGATCTGGGCTTCACCCTGCACCGAGGCTTTCTCGGCTTTCCAGATTTCTTCCAGGTCGGCGTAATCGCGCTCGACCTGGGCGATGTCCTCCTCCAGCAGTTCCAGCTGCTTGCGGGCGGCCTCGCTGGTATCTTTCTTCACCGCCTCGCGTTCGATCTTGAGCTGGATGAGGCGCCGCTCCAGGCGATCCATGGCCTCCGGCTTGGAGTCGATTTCCATGCGGATGCGACTGGCGGCTTCGTCTACCAGGTCGATGGCCTTGTCGGGCAGCTTGCGGTCAGTGATATAGCGTTGCGAGAGCTTGGCGGAGGCAATAATCGCACTGTCGGTGATGTCCACGCCGTGGTGTACCTCGTAGCGCTCCTTCAGGCCACGCAGGATGGCGATGGTGTCTTCCTCATTGGGCTCATCTACCAGCACCTTCTGAAAGCGGCGCTCAAGGGCGGCATCTTTCTCGACGTACTGGCGATACTCGTCGAGGGTGGTGGCGCCAACGCAGTGCAGCTCGCCACGGGCCAGCGCCGGTTTGAGCATATTGCCGGCATCCATGGAGCCCTCGGCCTTGCCGGCGCCGACCATGGTGTGGAGCTCGTCGATGAACAGCACTATGCGACCTTCCTGCTTTGACAGTTCGTTGAGAACCGCTTTCAGCCGCTCTTCGAACTCGCCGCGGAACTTGGCACCGGCCAGCAGCGCCCCCAGGTCCAGCGACAGGATGCGCTTGTCGCGCAGGCTCTCCGGCACCTCGCCGTTGACCACGCGCTGGGCCAGCCCTTCGATAATGGCGGTCTTGCCAACGCCGGGCTCACCAATGAGTACCGGGTTGTTCTTGGTGCGGCGCTGCAGTACCTGGATGCAGCGGCGAATCTCGTCGTCACGACCGATGACCGGGTCGAGCTTGCCCTCTTCAGCGCGGGCAGTCAGGTCGATGGTGTACTTGTCGAGGGCCTGGCGAGATTCCTCGGCCGCCGGGTCGTCGACGGTCTCGCCGCCGCGCAGGGAGTCGACGGCGCCGTTGAGGCCAGCTGTGGTTACGCCGGCGTCCGTCAGCAACTTGCCGGTACTGCCACCGGCAGCAAGCATGGCCAGCAGCACCAGCTCGCTGGAGATATAGGCGTCGCCACGCTGCTGGGACAGCTTGTCCGCCTGGTTCAGCACCCGCCCGGTATCATTGCCGAGGTGTATATCGCCGCCACCGCCAGTGACCCGCGGCAGGGCCTCCACGGCCTGTTCAGCGGCAGATTCCAGGGCTGCAATATTGGCGCCGGCCTTGGACAGCAGCGGGCGGGCTACGCCACCCTGCTGCTGCAGCAGGGCCACCAGCAGGTGTACCGGTTCGATGAAATTGTGATCTTTCCCAACGGCCAGCGACTGGGCGTCGGCCAGCGCCACCTGCAGGGGGTTGGTCAGTTTGTCCATTCGCATTGCTTGAAACCTCTTCGCTGCCAGCGCAGCGGTTCGATTGCTGTGATACCCCGTAAATGGGGGCAAATAGCCCTGTTTCAAGTATGTGTTAGTGGTCCCTCTCCCAGGCTACAGGCCGCCCGGCAGGTCGCTGCCCGGCAGGTCGCTGCCCGGCAGGATGCAAATCCCGGTGACATTGCGCCCGTCAGTACCGCCGTCCCGGCGCCAGGAATGGAAACGCGCGGGGTCGGCAAAGGTGCAGTGCTGCCCACCGTATACCCCCTCGACACCTGCGGCTGCCAGTCGTACGCGGGCCAGTGCCACCAGGTCGGCCAGGTACTTGTCGCCCCGCTGAGCAAAACAGCTTGCCACGGCATCAGACTGCCCGGGCTCGGCCGCTCCCAGGAACGCCTCGCGCAGCTCGGCCCCTACCTCGTAGTTGGCCTGGCCGATAGCAGGGCCGATCCAGGCCAGCAGCTCCTGCGCCGGGCTGGATAAGCGGTCCAGTGCATTCTCCAGAATACCCGCCACCAGGCCGCGCCAGCCGGCGTGTACCGCGGCAATCTCGGTTCCCGCGCGGTTGCAGAGCAATATAGGCAGGCAGTCCGCGGTGACTACCCGGCAGGTAATGCCGCTCTGGCGGCTGATAATTCCGTCGGCTTCCACCACTCCCGTCACCTCCCCTGCATCGACCACCAGCGTGCCGTGCACCTGGGTAATCCGCGGCTCGGGAAGGTCAGCCAGGGGTGGCGGCCGAACGGTGTCGCCGCTCTCGCGGGTGGTGGAAAAAGCCACGACGTTATCGGGGGCCGGCCAGTCCGGCTGCAGCAGGCTCACGCCGGGTCAAAACGCCGCAGGCAATCCAGCAGCGCTTCCATGTCATCGGGGAGTTCGGATTCCCACAGCATGTCCTCACCGGTGGCCGGGTGCTGCAGCCCGAGTCGACGGGCATGCAGGGCCTGGCGAGGGAAACCGCGCAGCGCCTCGACCAGCTCCGGCGCCGCACCGCGCGGCAGTTTCGGCCGACCACCGTATTGCGGGTCCCCTACCAGCGGGTAGTGGATGTGCGCCATGTGCACGCGAATCTGGTGGGTGCGGCCAGTCTCCAGTTGCACCGCCACCAGGGTGTGATTGGCAAAGCGCTCGGCCACCCGGTAGTGGGTGATGGCGGGTTTGCCGCCGTGACTGACCACCGCCATCTTCTTCCGCTGCTTCGGGTGGCGGCCCATCGGGGCATCCACGGTACCGCCGCCGGTCATGGCGCCAATGGTGACTGCGGCATACTCTCGGCTGACGGTGCGAGCCTGCAACTGGTCCACCAGGCTGGTGTGGGCGCGCAGTGAACGGGCCACAACCATCAGGCCCGAGGTGTCCTTGTCGAGTCGATGCACGATCCCCGCCCGCGGCAGGTTGGCGAGCTCGGGGTATTCATTGAGCAACGCGTTTACCAGGGTGCCGCTACTGTGACCCGCCGCCGGGTGCACGACGAGGCCGGCGGGCTTGTTGAGCACCAGGATGTCGGCGTCCTCGTGGTACAGGTCGAGGGCGATAGGCTCCCCCTCCCAGCTCACCTCTTCCTGCAGCTCCGCCACCAGGGTCAGGCGGGCGCCGGCAGCCACCTTGTCCCGGGGTTTTACCGCGGCGCCATCAATCAGCAGCTCGCCGCTGCGAATCCAGGCCTGTAGCCGGGAACGGGAGAACTCCGGGAACAGTTCGGCGGCCACCTGGTCCAAGCGTTTGCCGTGCTGCTCGCCGGTGACGACAGCCTCCTGTTCAATGTGCTCCAGCATGGCGATCAGGGGGCTCCTGTGGTTAAATACGCGGCTCAAAAATACCGCAAATCAACATGTTATCACGCACATTCCCGCGGCCCCGCAGCCGATCCCGCCTGGGGCTGGTGCTGGTCGTACTGGCCGCACTGCTGGCGGGCTGCTCAGGCAACGACGAGATCGACCTGCCGCCGGGCGCCAATTCCTCCGAGTACGAGCTGTACCAGGAAGCGCAGCGCTACCTGCGCAACAAGAACTTCGACCTCGCGGTGCAGGCCCTGCAGCTGCTGGAATCGCGTTTCCCCTTCGGCCGCTATGCCGAGCAGGCGCAGCTGGAGCTGATCTACGCCCACTACAGCAACTTCGAACACGAAGCCGCCATCGAGGCCGCCGACCGCTTTATCCGCCTGCACCCGCAGCATCCCAACGTCGACTACGCGTTCTACATGAAAGGGCTGGCTGCCTACACCCAGAACCAGGGCCTGTTTGAACGCTGGCTGCCGAAGGACATCACCCAGCGCGACACCTCCTATGCCCGCGAGGCGTTCGCGGAGTTTTCACAACTGCTGGCGCGCTACCCCGACAGCCCCTACGCCCCGGACGCCCGCGCCCGCATGGTTCACCTGCGCAACCTGCTGGCGCGCTCCGAGATCAACGTCGCCAACTACTACTTCAAGCGCGGTGCCTACGTGGCCGCCGTGAACCGCGGCCGCTACGTGGTCGAGAACTTCCCACAGACGCCGGCGGTGGCCGATGGCCTGGCGGTGATGGTGCAGGGCTACATCCTGCTGGGTCTGGACGAACTGGCGCAGGATTCACTGGACGTGTTGGTGCTCAACTACCCCGAGCACCCGTCGATCGACGACGACGGCAACTTCATCAGCAGCTACAGAGCCGAGGGCATCGATCGCTCCTGGATCAACAGGGCCACCCTGGGCCTGTTCGACCGCACGGCACCCCCGGAATTCGATAACCGCCCCAAAGACGGCTCTCTCTGAAGCTCTGCCTCAGATCGACCTCACCTGTGTGTCTGCTGCCGTCGAAGGTAGCTGCGTAGGACGGGCGCGAACTGGGCCTACCCCCTCCCCGGACACGCTAAAAGCATGCCTTCCATGGCTCGCTCGGCGCCAGCGATGCCTGGATAAGTGCTCCGTAGGGAGGGCATGAACTGAACTTAACCCTACCCCGGACGCGCTAAAAGCATGCCGTCCATGGCTCGCTCGGAAACGGCCATCCATGGCC
>JASJBK010000064.1 GCA_030066555.1 Halieaceae bacterium | reverse complement strand
AGCCTGGCCCGCGACCTGGGCTGGCAGGTCACGGTGATCACCACTCACGTCGATCCTGCCATCCCGGCCTACAACCTGCGACGCTACCGCGCGAAGTCGGTGGAGATCATCTCCATCAACCTGCCCACGGAGAAGCGCTACAGCGACGAGTACCAGAACGTCTATATCGATCAGGTCATCGAAGGGCTGCTGCCGCGGCTCGCACCCGATGTGGTACATGCGCACGCGGTGCAGCGCCTGGGCTGCGGCTATTTCTCCGCCATCAAGGCACTGGGTGTGCCCCTGGTGGTGACTGTCCACGACGCCTGGTGGTTGTGCGATCGTCAGTTCATGGTCGATCTCAACGGGCGCTACTGCTTCCAGCGCGAGATTTCCCCAGAGCGCTGCCGCTACTGCGTTGACCGCCCGGACGAGTTCGAGCACAAGCTCCAGGTCATGAAGCACGCGCTGTCCCTGGCTGACCTGGTGCTGGCGCCCAGCGAGTTCCAGGCGCAGCTATACACCGCCAACGGCGTCGCCAACTGCCGGGTCAACGGCAATGGCATCGTGCCGCCATCGGCAACCTCACCGGGCGCGAAATTGCGCGGCGAGAAACTCACGTTCGGCTTCCTGGGAGGCCCGGGACCGCTCAAGGGTGCGCCGGTCATCGTCGAGGCGCTGAACCAGATGCCGGACTACCGGGACTATGTGCTCAAGGTGGTGGACGCAGCACAGAACGTTGGCGTGAGCTGGAAGGACCCGGGCTTCTGGCAGGTACCCGGGGAGGTGGTGTTTACGCCGGCCTACGACCAGGCCGGGATCGACGACTTTTTCGCCGGCATCGACGTGTTACTGTTCCCGTCCCAGTGGAAGGAGAGCTTCGGCCTCACGGTGCGCGAGGCGCTGGCCCGCGACGTCTGGGTGATTGCCTGCAGCGAGGGCGGTGTGGGCGAGGCCATCCGCGATGGAGAAAACGGCGAACTGATACCGATGACAGCCAACCCCGAGCCCCTGCGCGCCGCCATGGCCCGTTGCCTGGCACAGCCGGACCGCATGCGCGCTCACCGCAATCCCCACGCCGAGACTATCCGGCTGTTTCCGGAACAGGCCCGGGAGCTGGACGCCTGGCTGCGCGAGCTGCTGGAGATCTCGTGAAGCCGGAACTGACGATCCATATCGGTCGGCCCAAGGTCGGTTCCACGGCCCTGCAGGGCTTTCTCAACCAGAATCGCCAGGCGCTGGCGAAGCAGGGTGTGTGCTACCCGAAGACCGGTCTCTACCACGGCGCCTCGCACCATTTCTCGCTGGTGTTCCTGCCGGGACTGCCCGACTACCCGGTGGTCAAGGACTTGCGGCCGGATGATCTCTACCAGGCCCTCGCCGACGAAGTGGCCGCCAGCGGCCTGTCGCGGGCGGTGATTTCCTCGGAAAACTTCTGGCTGGTGAAACCGGCGAAGCTCAAGCCGCTGTTGAGCGAGCGCTTCGATGTGAAGATCGTCGCCTACCTGCGGCGCCAGGACGAGGTCATGGTGTCGAGCTTCGTACAGGAAATCCGTGGCGGCATGCTGTCCCTGGACACGGCCATGGATAACTACCTCGCGGACAAGGGACGCCTGAAGCTGCTGGACTATGACGCCATGCTGGTGGACTGGGAAAAGGCCTTCGGGCTGGACAATGTCAACGTGCGCCTCTACGAGGCCATGGCAGACGGTATAGAGCGCGATTTCCTCGATGTGCTGGGGCTCAACTCCAAACGCGATTTCCGTTTCGCCGAGGCGAGGCGCAATGCCAGCCCTGCGCTGGACCTGTTGCGCATGCTGGAAACGCTGCGCGGCTACCCGGTCGGCGAGGTCGCCCACCGGCAGCTTTCGGGAATTCTCACCGAGGTGTCCGAGCAGTTGGGTAGCGAAGGCGGCCTGGACCCGAAAGGCCTGATCAGCGCGGGCCAGCGCCGCCAGGTCATGGAGCAGTTCAGCGACAGCAATCGCCGGCTGTTCGAGCGGCACGACTGTGGTGGTCAGCGCTTCCCGGAGCTGGCGGCGGGCACGGATACCGGCGAGCAGCAGAGCGTGCCGGAGATTCCCCAGCCCGACAGGGAGCTACGGGCGCTGCTGGGCATCATTGCCTACCAGCAGCGGCAGATCCAGGTGCTCGCCAACCGGGTAACCCATCTCGAGCGGCGCGGTGGTACGCCGTCGGTGCCGGCACCGCGCGCGCCAGCGCCGCAGCAGGGCTTTTTCAGTCGCTTACTGGGTCGCCTGCGCCGACGTTGACTGCGGTTCAAGGAGTTCCGGCCAGCGGCGCCTGATTTCCTGCGCCGTCAGCTCGGCGGCCACCCTCTGTCCCTTCGCACTCCAGTGGGAGTCATACTTGAACAGCAGGCTCTCGCCGCCGTCGTCCAGGAATTTCGGGTACAGGTTCACCACCGGGAAATCCTGTGACTCCAGCGCGCCGACGATGCGCTGGCCGCGGGTCAGGGTCTGCTCGTCGATCAGCTCAAACCGATAGACGGCAATCCGTGAGGGAATCACAAGTGCAAGGTAGTCGAGCCCCAGGTTCTCCACCTTGCGACGACGCTGTTGCATCAGCGCGATTATGTCTTCGATCGGCGAGCCGTCAGAGCGATAGGGGATGGCGAGGTAGGGGCGGGACCCGAACAGGTGGTGCTCCTTCAGATCCGTCCGCAAGCGCCGGTAGTGGCGCGCGACAATATCGGCAAGCCACCAGCCGGGGCGCAGCATGGGCTTCATCATGGCGCTGTGGGCCGGCAGGGCCTCCCTGGCCAGTGGTTTGTACTCCACCAGCCCTGAGGCGTTGAGCTGGTAGGAATTTTCTGCGAGTGCCTGTGTGGCGAGGTGTCGCTCGTGGTACACGTCGACCACCAGCTCCACGGTTTCAAGCCCCGGCCGCGACAGGGTAGCCAGCGGGTTGCCATGTGCGCCATTGAAGGTGGCGATATTCGCGGTCTTTGCCAGCTGCCACGGCAGCGTCTCGTGGTCAGAAACTCCTGACCCGAATACGTTGGAGCGACCCTGTACGAGGATGCGCGGCGGGCCCATGTCTGACGGCACGGAGCGGAAGCCGTCGGCATCGGTGGTGACATGGGTTTCGCGCGCTTCCTGGTACATGAACAGGTAGCGATGCCCCAGGTCTGAATACTCCACCCCTTGCCAGGTGGAGTCTTCGCTTGCCGTGCGATTGGCCCACAGGAAGAAGTACTCCCAGGCGCGGTAGTAAAACAGCTCAGGCCTGGCCAGGTAGAGCGCCGCTACGGCACCGTGCATCATCAGCACGAGCAGTAATACCAATCCGAAGGTGCGCAGGAAGGGGTGGGTCGGCAACATGGTCAGAACTGGAAGTAGATAAAGGCCTGGTCGGGGGTGGTCCCGGCCAGGGGTTGGAATGCCAGCGCCGCCGCAACCACGCCCAGAGCCAGGCCCCAGCCGGCACTGGGTTGCCAACGCCAGCGCGCGGGGATGTCCTGCGCCGGGCGCTCGCGGTAGATCTGCGCGGTATTGGGCGCGGCCCACACCATCGCCAGCAGCGCCACGAGTGCCGCAATCACCAGGTACTCGTCATGCGCATAGGCATGAAACTCCACACCGGCGAACATGCGCTGGTAGACGAGCCCGGCGTGCTCCAGGGTCGGCGAGCGGAAGATCACCAGCGCCAGAGCCCAGAAGTTGAAGGTCAGCAACACGCCCAGCCAGTGGGGCATTCTCAGCCCCAGGTCTTTCCAGCCCTGGTGCAGCATCACCGCGCTGCCGTGCAGGCAGCCAAACACCACGAAGTTCCAGCCGGCACCGTGCCACACCCCGGTTACCAGGAAGGCGATGAACAGGTTGGCGTACATGCGCGCCTGGCCCTTCTTGCCGGCGCCCAGCGGCGCGTAGACATAGCGCATGACGAAGTCGCTGAGGGTGATATGCCAGCGCCGCCATATGTCGCGGATGTTGCCCGCCTTGTAAGGGCTGTTGAAATTGATCGGCAGCTTGATGCCGAACATCATGGCCGCACCGATGGCCATGTCCGAGTAGCCACTGAAGTCGAAGTAAAGCTGGAAGGTATAGGCGTAGGTAGCAATCCAGGCGTTGAGACCGGTAACGAAATCCGGGTTGGTGGCGTCGAAGACCAGGCTGACCCAGGGGATGAGCTGGTCGGCGATGGCGACCTTCTTGAACATACCCGCAACAAAGATGCTGATCCCCAGGGCCAGTCGATTGCTGTCTATGCCCTGGAGCCGGTCGGGCGCGAGCTGCGGGATCAGCTTGCGGTGGTGGACGATGGGTCCGGCAATCAGCTGTGGGAAAAAACACACGAACAGGCTGTAGCGCAGAAACGGATAGGGCCGGGCATCGCCGCGGTAGGCGTCGACCACGTAGGCCACCTGTTGCAGGGTGAAAAAGGAGATCGCCAGCGGCAGAATGATTCTCTCGAGATGAAAGCTGCTGCCGGCGAGCTGGTTGGTCGCCTCCACCAGGAAGTGGGCGTACTTGAAGTAGCCCAGCAGCCCGAGGTTGCCCGCCAGGGCCAGCAACAACAGCCCCTTGCGGGTGCTCGGCTCGCTGCGGCTCATCCAGGTGCCGAGGCCATAGTTGTAAAGAATCGAGCCCACAATCAGCAACAGGTACTGGGGGTTCCACCAGCCGTAGAAGAACAGTGAGGCGGCGACCAGCCAGGCAAGACACTCCGTGGGCCGGTTACGGGTGACCAGCAGGTGGTAGACCAGCAGGGCGACCGGCAGGAACAGGCAGAAGTAGACGTGGGATATAAATAGCAAGCCGGAGGCTCTCTTATTAGCGCGCCGGATGGTAATATCGACCCCCCGCGTGATGCAAGCGTGCGGGTAGGCTCAAAGGTACTGCCTGAAACTCTGCAACAGCCAGCCACAGAGCCGGCACTGTAGGTTACAAAATAATATGAAGCTAGAAGTCTTCGAAGCGGCGTCGGCTGCCGCAGGAGCTACGTGGGCTGCAACCACGGGACCGCTGGATGTGTCCGTCTCGATGGTCACCTTCAACAGCGAGTTCAGCCTGTTGCAGAAGACCCTCGATGGGCTGCAGCGCGCCCTGCGCTATGCCCGTGACCAGGGCCTGGATATTCGCCTGCACCTGCTGGTGGTCGACAATTCCACCAATGCCCACTATCGGCAGCGGGTCCGTGACCTGGTGCTGGCCCGGCAGGGAGATCGCTTCGAGCAGCTCGACCTCTGGCACCCCGGCGGCAATATCGGCTACGGTGCCGCCCACAACCAGGCCCTGCAGCGCGCCAACAGTGACTACCACCTGATTCTCAACCCCGACGTGGAGCTCGCCGAGGATGCCCTTTTCTCAGGGCTGGAATACATGTGGCGCCACCGGGATGTGGCCGCGGTCAGCCCTCGCGCCACCGACGGCAGCGGCCAGGTCCAGTACCTGTGCAAGCGCTATCCCTCGGTGCTGGTGCTGATGTTGAGGGCTTTTGCGCCCGACTTCATCAAGCGTCGCTTCAGCGACTATATGCACAGCTATGAGATTCGCGATGCCTGTGGCAACGGCACGGCGGCGGACGTACCGCTGGTCAGCGGTTGCTGTATGTATGCGCGCACCGACTCCCTGCAACAGGCGCAGGGTTTTTCCGACCAGTTCTTCATGTATTTCGAGGATTTCGACCTGTCGCTGCGCCTGCAGCCCCTGGGTCGCCTGGTGTACCTGCCCAGCATGCATATCGTGCACCACGGCGGCTACTCGGCGCGCAAGGGTATGCGTCATATCAGCATGTTTGTGCAGTCGGGCTGGAAGTTCTTTCGCCGCCACGGCTGGTGCTGGATCTAGCGCCCGTAGAACACCCTGCGGGCAGCACCATGGTAGTGCTTGCGAATCAGCGTCGCCGGGTACTCGTTGTAGCGACTGACAACATCGCGCGTGACCCGCGGATAGCCCGGTCGTAGCGGCGGCTTGCCGATCGGTGGGTGGGCGAAAGGCGGCTGGGCGATAGGCGGGTGCGCAATCGGCGGCCATGGCTTGAGTGGTGGCCGGTGTCCAAAGCCTGGCCGATACCGGCCTCCCCGTCGCACCACCGGGCGGTAGGGGTAGTACTGGTCGCCGTAGTAGCCGTCGTAGATCGGGGTCGGGTTGGCGGCAGCCTGTGCAGTTCTCGCCTCGGCGCGCAGCTTCGCGCGATGGGCCTCGCGCTCACGACGATCGGCGGCCATGCGGTCAGTGGTCTCGCGCATCGCTTCTAATCTGGCGGTATCGAGGGCAGAGGGCATCACGGCTGGCATGCTGTAGTCGAGCACCTCTACCGCGGCGCCGGCGGGGGGAGGCTGGTCAGAAAAGCTCACGCGACCCCTGGCATCTACGGTCTTGTACACCGTGGTCGCCATCGACTGCCCTGCCAGCAATAGCCCCAGGACCACCGCTGCAGTCAACGATTGCCGTCGTTTTCCCGCCATTGCCTTTACTCGACTGCTATCCCCTAAGAATAGTCCATCGCGACGGCCTTGGCAGGGCTTGCGCTCCGGCTTACCATGCCGCCATGCGTTCAGTTTCTCAGCTTGCCTACCTCCAGGCCCTGGATATCCCGACCCTGGTATCGCGCCGCAATTTGCCCGGTGCCGCCCCCACCCAGCGCCTGCAACTGGCCCCGCGTGCGGTGCCGGCCGCGGAGAAGCCGGAGCAAGCCGCGGGCGGTGCACCGGCGCCGGAGCTCGCGGCAATCAGCGCCGGCTTGAGGCAACAGGCAGACCCGCAGGCGGCCGCTCCCGTGGCAGGCACTCCTGTGGCAGGCAACCCTGTGGCGGGCACTCCCGTGGCGGGCACTCCCGTGGCGGGCACCCCCGTGTTCTCGATCGCGGTAACCCTTGCCGGCGGCTGGTTCTGGATTGATGAGATTCCCGCCGGTCGCGAACCAGGTGATGATTACGGTCAACTGTTGCTGGCGATCTGCCGGGCGCTGGGCTGGCCTCAGGAGCCGGCCAGGCTCGAGCGTTTCAATTACCCGGTGGCCGCCAGCCTTGCCGGCGGGGTCGATGAGGCGCGCCAGGCGCTGGAAGGCTTTCTCACCGGCAGGCTGACGCGGCTGTCCCCTCGCGGCGTGATAATGATGGGCGACCTGGACCAGCCCTGGTTTGCTCGCCAGTGCCTGGACGGCCAGCGCCTGGTTGAAACCGTCAGTGCCTGGCAAATGCTCCGGGACCCGGGCCTCAAGCCGCGCGCCTGGGCCGACCTCAAGGCCCTGCGGGGCGATGTTTGACGGAGCCTCGGTCCGCTCCGGCACTGCCGCCGACCTCAAGGCCATGGCGGCCATCGAGAAATCTGCCGCCATCGATCCCTGGAGTCTGTCACAGTTCCTCGAGAGCAGCCTGCTCGATAGCAACCGTAGCCTGGTGCTCGAGGATGACAGCGGGCTGCTGGGCTTTGCCATTTACCAGCGGGTGCAGGATGAGGCGACCCTGTTGAACATTGCCATCCTGCCCGCCCGCCAGCGGCAGGGTCTCGGTGCGCAGCTGCTGCAATCCCTGGTCGAACGACTCACCCGCCAGGGCGTGACCAGGCTGCTGCTGGAGGTGCGTCGCGGCAACGCCGCGGCCATTGCCCTGTACCGACGACTGGGTTTCGTCGACGATGGGGTGCGGCCGGATTATTATCCGCTGCCCGGCGGCCGCGAAGATGCGCTGCTGATGTCGCGCGAGCTGGAGGTAGACGCATGAACGTACTCGAAACCGAATGGTGGACCCTGGGTGTACCGCCGGAGTGGTGGGCCGAGCGCGAGGACGACAGCATTCTTGTTGGCGATCGCGACGATGTCGGCTGTATCGAGATCTCGACGCTGCACAAGGACGCGGGGCAGTTCGACGCGGCAGAGGTGGAAGCCATCGCCCGCGACAACGGCGAGCCCGACTGGCAGTGGCAGCCCGGTTCGGCGGGAGCATTCAGCGGCGTGTGTTGTGATTACCTCGAAGAAGGCGACGCCGTGCGCGAGTGGTACCTGGCGGCGGGTCCGGTGCTGCTGTTCATCACCTACAGCTGTGACGAAGACAACCGCGGGCTCGATGACGCCGCGGTGGATGAAATTCTCGCGACGCTGGCACAGACCGCGCCGGCGAATCCACCTAGCTGATCGTTCCCGTTACCCTCACCCGCTTGGCACCCTTGACGGGCTTCTCCCTGCGCGCGTCCTCGCGCGCCTTGATGCGGGCATCGATCAGGTTCTTGGCAGCGATAATCAGCCCGGTAAAGATGAAGGCGCCCGGGGGCAGGATGGCCAGCAGGAAATCCTTGTAGTTGCTGAACACCACGATCTTCCAGCTCTCGGCACCCGGGCCGAACAACAGGTCCATATTGGCGAACAGTGCGCCGGTACCCGCCAGCTCCCGCAGGCCGCCCAGCACTACCAGCACTACCATGAAACCCACACCCATGATGAAACCGTCGTACATGGCGGGCGCGATCGCGTTCTTGCGGGCGAAGCCGTCGGCGCGGCCGAGAATCACGCAGTTGGTGGTAATCAACGGCAGGAAAATGCCGAGAATCTGGTAGAGCTCGTAGGCAAAAGCCTGCATCAGCAGCTCGATGCAGGTAACTGCCGAGGCGATGATCATCACGAAGGCCGGCAGGCGCACCGTGTCGGAGACGATATTGCGGATCAGTGACACGGACGTGTTGGAGGTCACCAGTACGAATACCGTGGCCAGGCCCAGGCCGATGGCGTTGACCACGCTGCCGGTGACCGCCAGCAGCGGGCACAGCCCCAGCAATTGCACAATGGCGGGGTTGTTCTTCCACAGCCCGTTGATCGACAGTTCCCGGTAATTGGCTTCAGCCACGATCCTGCTCCATGTCTTCACCGATGTCCTGGCCTGGCATCGCGCGGTCTGCCAGCAGGCGTTCACGGTTGGCATCGAAGAATTCGAGTCCGCGCTTGACGGCGTTGATGACCGCCCTGGGGGTAATTGTAGCCCCGGTAAACTGGTCAAACACGCCGCCGTCTTTCTTCACGGTCCACTGCTCCGCGGGGGGCGTACCCAGCCCGTGGCCGTCAAAGTCCAGCACCCAGGGGGATTTCTTGATATCCACCTTGTCGCCCAGCCCCGGGGTTTCCCGGTGCTGCAGCGCCCGCACCCCGGCAATACTGCCGTCGCGATTGACCCCGACGATCAACTCGATGTTGCCGCTGTAGCCGTCGGGTGCGTTGACCGGGATGATCGCGGCTACCGCCTCGCCACCCTGGCGGGCGATAAACACGCGCTTGTCGGTCTTGAGCCTGAGCAGGGTTTCCTCGGGGCCAACGGCAATGGTGTCTTCCAGCAGTTCGTTGTCGTGTCGTGCCGGCGGCACAATCTGGAACAGGGCCTTTTCCTCGGCTGCGCGCTGGGCGGCGGCAATGCGATCGCTGGTGCCGAGGTAGGTGCCGGCGATCACGCCGGTGGTAAGCACGGCGAAGCCCGCCAGCAGCAGGCTGTTGCGGCTGATGGCGCTACCAAACATCAGGGCGCCCCCTTGCGACTGGCGGTGCCACCCTGGCGGTGGCCATAGGTGCGCGGCTGGGTGTAGTAGTCGATAAAGGGTGCGGCGAAATTCATGATCAACACGGCGAAGGCCACCGCATCCGGGTAGTTGCCGAAGCTGCGGATCAGGAACACCAGTACTCCGATGAGGGCGCCGAATACCAGTCGCCCCAGGTTGGATACCGCGGAAGACACCGGGTCGGTGATGATGAAGAATGCGCCGAACATGGTGCCGCCGCTCAACAGGTGGAACAGCGGGGAACCGGTGCTCCTCGCAGCGCCGCCGTCATCGAACAGGGCTGCCATCAGCGTCAGGCTGGCCAGCATGGCCACCGGTGCATGCCAGGTATAGATGCGTCGATACAGCATCCACAGGCCGCCGGCCAGGAAGCCGAGACTGGCCCATTCCCAGCCGACGCCGGCCCAGCGTCCGAACTGCGGGTTCTGCTGCCACAGGGCATCCACGGCCAGGGTTTTGTTCTGCTTGAGCAGGTCCAGCGGAGTAGCCATGGTGACGGCATCGACGCTGCCCGGTACGAAGCACAGCTTCACGGCGTCCAGCAGGCCCGGTACCTCAATCGCATTGACGCCGCGGGGTGCTGCCCAGCTGGTCATTTCCACCGGGAAGGAAATCAGCAGCACCACGTAGCCGACCATCGCCGGGTTGAAGGGGTTGTAGCCGAGACCGCCGTACAGGTGCTTGGCAATGATGATGGAAAAGCTCACCCCCACCAGGATCAGCCACCAGGGAGCGTAGGCCGGCATCGCGATGGCCAGCAGGGTGGCGGTGACCAGTGCACTGTAGTCCTTGAGGTACATCCCCATCGGGCGGCGCCGCAGCTTCAGGGCAATTGCCTCAGACGCCAGCCCCACCAGGCAGGCCCAGGCAATGTTGACCAGCGTGCCGTAGCCGAAAAACCAGGTCAGTGCGGCGACGCCGGGAATGCAGGCCAGCAACACGGTCTGCATGACCCGGGCGGTGGACAGGGGCCCGTGAGCGTGGGGCGAGGTGACCCGCATCAGGGCCATGCTCAGGCCTCCTGCCCGGCTTTCAGTTCTTCGACCTCGCGTTGGGCCGCTTCCAGCTTGGGGCGCAGCTTTTCAATCGCGGCTTCCAGCGCATCGATGATGCTGTCATCGGCGCCTTCTTCACGGCTGGCGGCGAGCTTGGCCTCGCTCTTGGCCAGGCGCTGCCGCAGGCGCTCGAGGTTGGCCTGGGCCTTTTCTCCCGGGCTCTGGTCAGCCGTGGCAGCGCGCGCGGCCTGGGCGCGCTCGATGGCGAGTTGGGCCGCGTCCTTCTCTTCCGCGGCCGGGGCCGGCTTCGGTTGCGCCTCATCGCCCAGCGCATCGACCTCTTGTTGGGCTACTTCCAGCTTGGGGCGCAACTTTTCGATGGCGGCTTCCAGCGCATCGATAATGGTGGCTTCGGCGCCTTGTTCGCGGCTGGCGGTAAGCTTGGCCTCGCTCTTGGCCAGGCGCTCCTGCAGGCGCTCGAGGTTGGCCCGGGCTTTTTCGGCGGGGCTCTGGTCGGCGCTGACAGCCCGTGCGGCTTTCGCGCGTTCGATCGCAAGCTGGGCCGGATCCAGTTGTGCGACTGCCGGCCGCTGCGGAGTCTCTTCGCCCTCCTGGGCGGCGGCCTTTTTCGCCTGGGCACGCTCGATGGCAGCCTGGATCGGGTCCTGCTCTGCGCTGCCGGCCTCGGCAGCCTGGCGGGCACGTGCCTCGGCGGCTTCCTTGCGGGCCCGGCGCTGGGCTTCCTTTTCCTCGGCTTCGCGCTGCAGGCGTTCCTGGCGCGCCTCGAAGCGGGTCTTGGAATGCTCCGACTTGGCCTGGTCGCGCTTGAGCTGGGTGACCTCGGCCTTGGAGGCGCGGTAGTACTGCACCAGCGGAATGTTGCTGGGGCAGGCGTAGGAGCAGGCGCCGCACTCGATACAATCAAACAGGTTGTGGGCCTCGAGCTTTTCGTATTCCTTGCCGCGAGAAAACCAGTACAGCTGCTGGGGCAGCAGGCTGGCCGGGCAGGCCTCGGCGCACAGGCCACAGCGGATACAGGGCTGGGCTGGGGGTGGCGGCGGCAGTTCCTTCTCCGTGGGCGCGAGAATGCAGTTGGTGGTCTTCACCACTGGTACCGCTGCGTCGGGAATGGTGAAGCCCATCATCGGCCCGCCCATCACCAGGCGCTGCAGCCGATCGGCAGAGAAGCCGGACAACTCCAGCAGGAAGCTCATTGGTGTGCCCAGCAGCACGTCGAAATTACCGGGCTGGGCCACCGCCTCGCCGGTCACTGTGGTGATACGGGAAATCAAGGGCTCACCGTGCACCACTGCCCGGTACACGGCCACCGCAGTGCCCATGTTCTGGCACACCACGCCAATGTCCGCCGGCAGTCCGCCGCTCGGTACCTGGCGCCCGGTGAGAATCTCGATCAGCTGCTTCTCGCCCCCGGACGGGTACTTGGTCGGGAACACCACCACGTCCATGTCGGTGCCCTCGCAGGCCCGGCGCAGGGCCTCGATGGCATCGGGTTTGTTGTCCTCAACGCCCAGCAGGGTTTCTTTTGGTTCAACCAGCTTTTGCAGAATGCGCGTACCGGCGACGACTTCCTCGGCGCGCTCGCGCATCAGCACGTGGTCTGCGGTGATATAGGGTTCGCACTCAGTACCGTTGAGGACCAGGGTGTCGATGCTGCCGCCCCTGGGGTTTACCCCCAGCTTCACCGCGGTCGGGAAGCCGGCGCCGCCCATGCCGGCTATGCCGGCGTCGCGGATACAGGCCAGCAGGGTCGCCTTGTCTGCGCTAGTCCAGTCGGGAATCCCGGCATGCTCCACCCAGCGATCCTCGAGATCGCTGGTAATGACGATGCACTCGGTAGCGAGGCCCGAGGGGTGCGCAACCTGGCGCTCCTCAACGGCGGTAACCGTACCCGAGGTCGGGGCGTGTACCGGTACGCTGATGAACCCCGCCGGCCTGGCGACGCATTCACCCTTGAGCACTTTCTGGCCGATCTCGACGATGGGTTCCGCCGGCGCGCCGATGTGCTGGTTGAGCGGCAGCACCAGCTCAGCCGGGATGCCCGCCCTGCGGATCGGCTGCGTCAGGGACTGGTGCTTGTTTTCCGGGGGATGAATACCACCGTGAAAATCCCAGATCTTCCTCATGCGGCGTCCCGGTCGGTGGCAATGCGGTCGGTGGCAATGATGGTGGCGCTGTCGTCACGGGAGGGCAGGTCCCAGTGCCAGCTGGCCAGGGTCAGCTCCTCGCTGACCATCTCGATACAGTCAACCGGACAGGGGTCCACGCACAAATCGCAACCAGTGCACTCGCTGGTGATCACCGTGTGCATTTGCTTGGCGGCGCCGAGGATTGCATCTACCGGGCAGGCCTGGATGCACTTGGTGCAGCCGATACAGTCCTCCTCGTGAATGAAGGCTACCGAGGGCAGCGCTGCCTCTTCGCCGTGGGCTTCATCGAGCGGTATGGGTTCAACGTCCAGCAGATCGGCAAGCTGGGCAATCCCTGCTTCACCGCCTGGCGGGCAGCGGTTGATAGCTTCACCCTCGGCGATTGCCTCGGCGTAGGGCCGGCAGCCGGGGTAACCACATTGCCCGCACTGGGTCTGGGGCAGGATCGCGTTGATGTCCTCGACCACCGAGTTGCCTTCAACCTTGAACTTCTCAGAGGCAAAGCCGAGCAGGGCGCCGAACACGGCGCCGAGCATGACCAGCGCAATCAGCGCGGCCAGGAAAGGCTGTTGGGCGATCCATTCGTACATGCTGCTATACCAGTCCGGCGAATCCCATGAAGGCCAGTGACATCAGGCCGGCGGTAATCATGCCGATGGCCGCCCCCTGGAAGGGTATCGGCACGTCGGCCACTGCCAGGCGCTCGCGCATGGCGGCGAACAGCACCAGGACCAGTGAGAAACCCACCGCGGCGCCGAAGCCATAGAACAGCGACTGCATGAAGTTGTGTTCCTTGTTGATATTGAGCAGCGCTACGCCGAGCACCGCGCAGTTGGTGGTGATCAGCGGCAGGTACACACCCAGCACCCTGTGCAGCAGGGGGCTGGACTTGCGCACCACCATCTCGGTGAACTGCACCACCACGGCAATCACCAGGATGAAGGAAATGGTTCGCAGGTAGCCAAGGCCTAACGGTTCCAGCAGGTAGTTAAAAGTCAGGTAGCTACAGGCCGACGCCAGGGTCAGCACAAAGGTCGTCGCCATGGACATGCCCATGGCGGTCTCCAGCTTGTTGGACACGCCCATGAACGGGCACAGCCCCAGGAACTGGACCAGCACGAAATTGTTTACCAGGATTGCCCCGATCAGCAGGATCGAATAGTCGGCCAGCACAGAAAAGCCCTTGCCCCAGAATCACTTACACAGCAATTCCACAGTCTAGCGTTCGGCGGTTTTCCCAACAAGTGAACAGCACCCAGGCGAGGGTCCCTGGCGCCGTGCTATTACCCGCACGGTTAGTAAGCCTATTCCGGCTCCCGCGCTCTCGGCCCATTGATTTGTCCGGCTTTCCCGGACGCACCTTGAGCTCGTTTCAGCGTCTGCGTTGTCGGCTCATCGATGCGCACAGCTTTCCTGGACATGCCACTTGCGTTAACCAGCTCGGTAGTTGCCGGCGCATCGGCGCCGACGCTTTCTGCGGACCCCCCGTAAACCCATCCCTGGGGGCTTGGGCTCGACATCCATGTCTCGCACAGTCCGCAGAAAGGGTCGACACCGCTGCGCCTCTATCGAGCGAAACTTGGAGTGTACTCAGATGTTCGAGGCGCGACAGTGCTGCACCCTTTGTCCAGACCGTGGCCGCCATGGACGGCGGCCCCGAGCCTACAGGGACGTATTCACGGCGTGTCTGCAAAAGCTCCTACATGCCGCGACGCCCCTCGATCAATTCAGCGCTTAACCGAGAGCATGTACTCGGCTACTGCCAGGCGGGTGTCCTCGTCGAGGTAATCCTGCGGCGGCATTTCCGGGTAGTCCTCGCGCTTTTTGACCGGTGCGGCGATGTACT
>JASJBK010000063.1 GCA_030066555.1 Halieaceae bacterium | reverse complement strand
CCTGGGTCACCGGCTCCTCGAAGTTGCCGCCGGCGGGAGACACGGTACCTATCAGCGTCAGTGATCCAACATCGCCATCGGCGGCGCGAATCACACCCGCCCTTTCATACAAGTTGCGAATGGAAGACTCGAGGTAGGCCGGGAAGGCTTCTTCTCCTGGAATCTCCTCAAGGCGCCCCGAAGTTTCCCGCATGGCCTGGGCCCAGCGTGAAGTGGAGTCGGCAAGCAACAATACGTCATAGCCCATTTGCCGATAGTACTCGCCGAGGGTCACGCCGGTGTAGATCGAAGCCTCTCGAGCAGCCACCGGCATGGACGAGGTGTTGGCGATGATGATGGTGCGATCCATCAGCGTGCCGCCGGTATGCGGGTCCTGCAGCTGCGGGAATTCGGTGATGGTTTCCACCACCTCGCCGGCGCGCTCGCCGCAGGCGACCACGATCACAATGTCCACATCGGAGTAGCGGGAGATCAGGTTCTGCAGCACAGTCTTGCCTGCACCAAAAGGTCCCGGGATACAGCCAGTGCCGCCTTTGGCGATTGGGAAGAAGGTATCGATCAGGCGCATGGTGGTGATCATGGGCTGGTCCGGGTAACAGCGCTCGCTGCGACCGTCTCGCAGCAGGTCGCTGGGCAGCGGTTTGCGCACCGGCCAGCGCTGCACCATGGTCACCTCATGGAGCTCACCGCTGTCGTCCAGCAGCCGCGCCACCACGGTTTCCACGTCGAAGCTGCCTTCCTGGATCCAGTCGATGGTCAACTCGCCATGCAGCAGCAAGGGCACCAGGATTTTGTGGGCGTAGCGTCCTTCCTGCACCGTACCGAGCACATCGCCGGGGCGCACCTTGTCGCCGACCCGCCCGACCGCATCGAAGCTCCACTTTTCATTGCGATCGAGGCCGGGGGCCACAGCGCCGCGCTGCAGGAACTTGCCGTTCATTACCTCCAGCCGATGCAGGGGGTTCTGCAGGCCGTCGTACACCTGGCGCAGCAGCCCAGGCCCCAGTTCTACCGAAAGCTGCTCGCCGGTCTGCTCCACCGGGTCGCCGATGGAAACGCCCACCGTGTCCTCATATACCTGCACATCGGCACGGCGACCGCGTACTCGCAGCACCTCGGCCTTGAGTTTCTCCGCTCCCCTGGAGATCGAGGGGCAGATGTAGACCACTTCATTCTTGATCAGCGGCGCCGTTTCTGCGCCTGTCGACTCCACGGTTATCACGTCGTCACTGACGCCGACCACGCGGGCGCTGGCGGTTTCCGCCAACTGTTCCTGACTCATGCGATCTTCCTCAATTCCTGCATCGGGGCTTCCATGGCACTCTCTACCAGTTCAGCGAAACGCTCACCGGCCCGTTCCTCGTTGTAGCTGCACCAGCGCTCCACCAGGTCCCAGCGCATCAGGTAGAGCCACAGCGCCGACAAGCCATACTCGTCATCGGCGGTCTGGCCGCTGTAGTAGTCCCAGGCGGCAGACAGCAGCAGTTTTTCCAGTCCAAAAGTGTCGCGCCCCTCCAGCAGCGACACCGCCTCCGGCAGCCAGGTGAAGTGGGATTCCAGGTGGAAGCTCGGGTGGTTCCAGCTGCGCTCTATGTAATACACATAGCGCCCATAGCCCCAGCGCTCGCCGGCTGGCGCGGTGGTCTCGCCGCGGTGCCGGCGGCGCATTGCGGCAATCACGGTGCGCATATCCATACGCCACAGCAGCCACTCGTGCATGTCTGCCTCCTCTACCCGATCGATCACACGCGCCGAGCGTGCAATGATCTCCGGATCGCTGGCATCGAAATCGATATTGCCGAAGTAGAAGGTCTGGGCCAGCTGGCGAATGAGTTGCCGGTCGTCGTACTGCAGCATGGAAAGCCGCTTCTCCAGCTGTACGTTACTGATCGGTGGCCGCCGGTGCACGAAGGGGTTGGCCAGGTAGGGCAGCGATGCCATCAATTCGATGTACTGGGGTCTCATCCCACCACACCTTCCAGGATGGCCCGGAATCGCGGCTGCAAGTGGGCGAGCAAAAGGTCCTGCAGCGCCTCGTCGGTGAGATCGACATTCACCTCGCCCTCATTAAGGCTGATGCTGATGCCGGCCTTTGAACGCCCCGTGGTGCTGACCTCGACACCCTGGCTGAATAGCGTCGCCGCCACGTCGGAGACCATCTCCACCAGCGGGCCGCCCTGCAATTGGGCCGGATCGCTGCGCAGCTCTTCAAGGCCAACAGCCCGGGCCGGCAGAGTAATTCGCACCGGCTCATCAGGGATGCTTGATCGCGCTGCCGCACTCAATAGCAGCTGCTTAAGGGTGTCAGGATCCTGCAGTTCCTGCACAATCAGCTTTCCCAGCTGCCGGGCGAACTGCTGGGACAGCTCGTCACGCAGCTTCATCTTGATATCCCGATAAGCGATCTCCAGGGAATCGGCGCCGGCCTTGCGGATGAACTCCGCATCTTTCTCGGCCGTCTCTCGAATTTCCGCGGCCTCCGTCTGGGCCTGCTCGAGAATCCAGCTGGCGCGACTCTCCGCGTCAGCCACCAGTTTCGCGCTTTCTTCCTTGCCAGCGTTTACGCCCTTGTCGCGCAGCTGATCGATCAGCTCCTGTATGCCCTTTGAGGTGAGATTTTCTTCAGCGCTGTTATTCATGCGTCACCCCCTACCCCGGTAAGTTACCCGACAGCACCAGTGCAAACACGAAGGCAAAGACCGCGAAGCCCTCAACAATGGCCGCCGGCGCGATGCTGAGACCAAAGATCTCCGGCTTGTTTTTCGATGCGTTGATCGCCGCCACCACCGCGCGCCCCTGGTAAACGGCCGCATACAGCAGCGCCAGGCCGGTGAGAATGCCGATCCCGAACAACCCTCCGGCGACTTCCGGTGTAACATCACGATTGAGAGTGAACATGATGACAATGCCGTAAATCACCTGGCTCGACGGCAGCGCCGACACACCGATGAATTTGCCGTAGCCGCTGTCTACATCGAGCATGGCCCCGGCCGCGGCCTGGCCGCCCAGTGCACAACCGATGGCGCTGCCTATGGCGCCCAGCGCGGTCGGCGCGAAGATGCCAACCCACCCCAGTGCAATCATGAATTCTTCCATTTGCCGCCTCCTCGCTTGGCGAATGCCTTGAAGGGGAAGCCCTCGTCGTGGATTCCCCAGTTATAAAATTCCATGAGATTAAGTCGCAGGCCGTGAATCACACCGCTCATCAGCGACAACACAATATTCAGCGTGTGCCCCAGCAGCAGGATCAGCAGAAACGCCAGAAAGCCCGCATGGGGCAGCGCTTCCCGGGCCGAGACCGCCAGCTCGTTAAAGGTGGCCGCCAGCGACGCACCGGCAAGTCCCAGCGCAAACAGGCGCATATAGCTGAGCACATCACCAAAGGCCTTGGTCAGCCCGGTCAGGGCACCCAGCCCCGAGACCAGGTTCAGGGCCACGTGACGCACCGAATCGTAGGGCCGCTCGCCGGAGAACAGCATCAGCAACACAAGCCAGGCCACCAGGCCGAAGCTGAAGGGGCTGCTTGCCAGGCTGAAATCTGGCGCCAGAATAAAATGCATCCATAGGCCAAAGCCCGATCCGGTGCCGATCAGCCAGGCCAGCGCGACCATGCCGACCCGGCGCCCGCGGTTAATCCAGAACACCGCAGCGTGGGCAATCATCAGGTGTAGCGTGCCGATCGCAACGGACAGGCGCATCATGGTGTCAAAGTCATTGAGATCCAGCAGCACCAGCGCCCCCAGCAGGCTGTCCGGCGGCGGCGATACTCCGAAATAACTGCCTGTCAGAGCGCCATAGACGACGGTACACACCACCAGCGATGCCCACAGGTTCCTGAGCCGCACGGCCGTGGAACCGGGCTCGGACATACGACGCCAATTGAACAGCAGCACCACGCCCAGTAATGCGGCGTAGCCGGCATCCGCGAGGATCATGGCGAAGAACAGCGAAAACGATACGAAGATGAGGTTGGAGGGATCCCAGTTGCTGTAGCCCGGCAGCTGGAAGAAGCTCACCGCCTCCTGGCCACCGCCGAGGCGGTCGCTGTTTTCCAGCAGCGTCGGCGGTGTGTCATGTTCATCGGGTTCGCGCAGGGTATAGCCGGCCGGCACCGTCTCCACCCACTCCGCCAGCCGCGGTACCGCATGCTCGGGAATCCAGGCCTGCAGTACGAAAATGTCCTGGGAATCCAGGGTCTCGCGCTCGGCCTGCACCAGGTCCCGGGTATCCAGTATGCGATTCAGTGAATCCTGCAGCGTGAGGCTCCATCGGGTCAGCGACTCCCGCTTGGCCTCAAGGTTCTCTAGCTCCACCAGGGTGGCCTCGTAGTCTTGCTCCAGCTGGGAAAGCGACAGCGAGCCCGTATGCATGCGCCGATAGGGGACCTCATCGGGGGACGGTTCGTCAGGATTGATCACCACCAGGTAGTGATAGCGCTCATCGCTGTTGACGATCTGCCACGGTAGCTCTATCTGGCCGAGGCCTTCCTCCTTGCCCTGTGACACTCGGTAAAACCACAGCCGATGGCCGCCCAGCTCATCCCGGTCCGGCAGCTCGAAATCACCCCAGGGCCTGAGCGCGCGCTGATGCTGGCGAATCAGCTCGGCGCGATCGATGGCATCTTCACGCCGATACTTGTTGCGCAGAACCTTGCGAACGATGGTGGCCAGGTCCTGGTCACTGGTCGGGCGCTGGGGCCTGCGTTGGCGGGGTGAACCCTTCAGGTAATTAAGCGCGGCACGGGCATCGGCTGCCTCGTCGGGGCCGAGGTCGCCGGGGTATTCCGCCAGTGGCACCAGGTGCAGCGCGCCCAGGGACTGCAGTCCATCGACAATCTCCCGCTTGTGCTCGATATCACCGGCCAGCGTCAGCAGCCGTTGCTGCGCAATACTCACTGGTCCGGCTCCTGCTGTTTCTGCTTGGCAAGTTTGGAGCGCACCACGCCGGCGCGTTCCTGGTCGGCCAGAAACAGCCCGATGCGCTTGATGGTGGCCGAGGCCTGGGGAATCAGTACCTTCGAAAACAGGTTGACCCGCTGGGTAATGGTTCGCGCGGCTTTTTCGAGCCGCTGAACGCGCACGGTCATGACTTCACGTTCCAGCCGCAGTCTTACCACTTCCTGCAACGCCTCTGACAACTCGTCGAACCAATGCGGCCTGGCCAGGTAACCGTAGGGTGTGACACTGCAGTGCACGGCCTGTAACTGCGGCAGCTTTGTGCCCAGGAGGTTTTCCTCCGCCAGCGCCACCTCGTCGACGGTGATCAACTGCGACAGGTCGATGCTTTCTACGGTGAGCATCGGCAGGCGCGCGGCGATGTCTGTTTCCAGTTGAGTCAGCCGCGATTCCTGCTCCCGCAATAGCAGCTGTGCCTGCTTGCGCTCTGCCAGCAGCTGTTTCTGCTTCATCTCAAGGGAGGGCAGGTAGCGTTCATACGAGCTACGGCGCTGCTTCTCCCGGGACAGCGCACTCTTGTTAAGCGCGATCTTGGCCATCTGCCCAGTACTTGTCCTTCAGATCTTTCTTGATGATGACCTCGTCCTTGTCAAAGCACTCCGCCAGCAGGTCCCAGCAGGCATCCAGCGCCTGTTCCAGGGGCATGGCCACGTCCAGGCGCATGAACTGATCGCGGAATTGCTTGCTGAACTTAAGCAGCTTGTGGTCAAACTCACTCAGGTCGAAAGCCATGGCCTGCTTCTGCTCGGCTTCAACGCCGTCAGAGTAGTAACGGATCATGGTGTTCATGATCTGGCCGTGGTCTTCGCGGGTTTCCTTGCCGATCACGTGCTGCTTGAGGCGCGACAGTGAACCGAAGGGGTCGAGCACGCCGTTGTGCAGGTAGAACTGGCCCTCGGTGATATAGCCCGTGTTATCCGGCACCGGGTGGGTGACATCGTCGCCGGGCATGGTGGTGACCGACAGGATTGTTACTGAGCCCGCGCCCTTGAAATCGCAGGCTTTTTCATAGCGCTTGGCGAGCTGTGAGTACAGATCGCCCATATAACCGCGGTTGGAGGGGATATGCTCCATGGCGATACCGATTTCCTTCATGGCATCGGCGTAGGCGGTCATATCGGTGAGCAGCACCAGCACCCGCTTGCCCTCCTCCGAGGCGAACTTCTCCGCCACCGCCAGCGCCAGGTCCGGCACCATCAACCGCTCCACCACCGGGTCGGAGGCCAGGTTCACGTACATCACCGTGCGCGACATCACGCCCGCGTCCTCGAAGGCCTGACGGAAGCTGAAGAAGTCATCGAAGATCAGTCCCAGCCCGCCGAAGATCACCACGTCGGCATCGGCCTGCACGCCGATGCGGGCCAGGAAACTATTGAAGGGTTCACCGGCTACCGAGAAAACCGGGATCTTCTGGCTTTCCACCAGGCAGTTGAACACATCGATCATTGGCACGTCGGTGCGGATCATGCGCGAGGCCAGTACGCGCGCGGTGGGATTCACCGTGGGCCCATTGATACGGACCTTGGGTTCATGACTCAGCTCGGGCCCGCCATCGATGGGCTGGCCGGCGCCGTTGAAGACGCGGCCAAAGATGTTGTCGGAGTAGATCGCCTGCATGGTCTCGCCGAGGAAGCGCACTGAGGCGTCGTTGCCCAGGCCCTTGGTGCCCGCAAATACCTGCAGGGAGACCAGATCGTCGGCCAGGCGAATGATCTGTGCCAGTGAAAAGGGCTTGCCGTCCTGCTCGATGATCGCGAGATCACGGTTGCGCGGCGGCACACTCATGCTCTGGGTATCGCTGACCTTCAGGTTGACGATATCGCCCACGATACTGGTGATACCGCGGTAGCGTGCGATGCTGGATTCCACTACTGCTTTTCCTTATCTGTCAGACATACCTGAAATACAGGCTATATAGTGGCGGTTGAACCGCTCCGTCGTTGGCCAGTGGCACTCAATCCCGCGCAACTTCCCTAAATATAGTTGCAGAATCGGGGAACGCCACGCAACAGCATAGCTGCCTGAGGGCTGTTTGGCTTGCGTCCAGATATAGAACACCGGCTTTTCATAACGATGACATAGCGCGGCGGGTAATCTGATATAAACTTACTGAAAATAAGTCTTCTTCTGCATAACCGGGGGGTTTCATGACAGAAGATTCCAACCAGAACGAAGAGCGCAACGCGTTCGTTGTGCTCGTCGTTTTTCTCGCACCCATTCTCGCGGTCGCCATTGTCGGCGGCTACGGGTTTGCTGTCTGGATGAGCCAACTGATTCTGGGTCCACCGGGGGGACATTGATATGGCGCTCAGTCGACGCGCGCTGCTTGCCGGCGCACAGGAAACCCACTTTGCCAGCCTGGTCGTGCACTGCCGACCAGAGAACCTGGCTTCAGCCACGGAGGCCATCAGCGCCATTCCCAATATCGACGTGCCAGTGAGCGACAACAACGCCAAGCTGGTAGTGATGCTGGAAATGAGCGATGAATCCGAACTGCTGGGCGGCATTACCGCCATCGAGGCCATACCTGGCGTCGTCAGCGCCACGCTGGTGTTCCACCAGGTGGAAGACACGGAGGCGCTCTCATGACAGTGATGAAAACGACTCGTAGAGACTTCATCCGCGCAAACGCCATTGCCGCGGCTGCCTCTGCCGCCGGCATTGCGGTACCGGCGTCGGCCACCAACATGATCACTACCGATAACCAGCTCAAGTGGGCCAAGGCCGCCTGCCGCTTCTGCGGCACGGGCTGCAGCCTCAACGTGGCCACACGTGACAATCGCGTGGTCGCCACCCATGGCGACATCAAGTCGCCGGTGAACAAGGGCCTGGCCTGCGTGAAAGGCTACTTCCTGTCCAAGATCATGTACGGCGAGGACCGCCTCACCCAACCGCTGCTGCGCAAGCGCAACGGTCGCTATGACAAGGAAGGCGAGTTCACCCCGGTGAGCTGGGATGAAGCCTTCGACATCATGGAGGAGAAGTTCAAGAAGGCGCTGAATGAAAAGGGCCCGCGGGGCGTGGGCATGTTCGGCTCAGGGCAGTGGACGGTGTGGGAAGGCTACGCCGCCGCCAAGCTCTACAAGGCGGGCTTCCTGTCCAACAATATCGACCCCAACGCGCGCCACTGTATGGCCTCTGCCGTGGTCGGATTCATGCGCACCTTTGGGATCGACGAGCCCATGGGCTGCTATGACGATTTCGAGCATGCCGACGCCTTCGTGCTATGGGGCGCCAATATGGCAGAGATGCACCCAATACTGTGGACGCGCCTGACCGATCGCCGCCTGAGCAACCCACACGTGAAAGTCTGCGTGATGTCCACCTACGAGAACCGCTCCTTTGAGCTGGCCGACCTGCCAATGGTGTTCACACCGCAGACGGACCTCGCGATTCTCAACTACATCGCCCGTCACATTATCAAGACCAACCGGGTCAATGAGGACTTCGTCAGCAAGCACGTCAATTTCCGGCGCGGCAACCAGGACATCGGCTATGGCTTGAGGCCTGAGCATCCGCTGGAGCAGAAGGCGGCTAACAATACCAAGGCCGGCGGCTCGGAACCGATGAGCTTCGAAGAATTCGCCGAGTTTGTGGAGGAGTACGACGGCAAGCGTGTATCCAAGCTGACCGGCGTGCCCGAGCATCATCTGGAACAGTTGGCGGAGATGTACGCCGATCCGGATACCAAAGTCATGTCGCTGTGGACCATGGGCGTGAACCAGCACACGCGGGGCGTGTGGGTGAACAACATGATCTACAACGTGCACCTGCTCACCGGCAAGATCGCCGAACCGGGCAACAGCCCCTTCTCACTGACGGGACAGCCCTCGGCCTGCGGCACCGCCCGCGAGGTGGGCACCTTCGCCCACCGCCTGCCCGCCGACATGGTGGTGAACAACCCCGAGCACCGCAAGGTTGCCGAGAAGAAGTGGAAGCTGCCCGACGGTCTGATCCCCGACTGGGTCGGCGCCCATGCGGTACAGCAGAACCGTGACCTCAAGGACAGCAAGATCAACGCCTACTGGGTGCAGGTCAACAACAACGTGCAGGCGGCCCCCAACCTCAATGAGGAAACCCTGCCGGGCTATCGCAATCCGGACAACTTCATCGTGGTATCGGATGCCTATCCCACAGTCACGGCCCAGGCCGCCGACCTGATCCTGCCCACCGCCATGTGGGTAGAAAAGGAAGGCGCCTACGGCAACGCCGAGCGTCGCACCCAGTTCTGGCACCAGATGGTCGACGCCCCCGGCGAGGCGCGCTCAGACCTCTGGCAGGTGGTGCAGTTCTCCAAGCGCTTCAAGACTGACGAGGTCTGGCCCACGGAGATTCTTGCCGCCAATCCCGATTACAAGGGCAAGACCCTGTACGACGTGCTGTTCGCCAATGGCCAGGTGGACAAGTACCCGGTCGCCGATATCGAGGAAGGCTATAGCAACCAGGAGTCTGCCGAGCTGGGTTTCTACCTGCAGAAGGGCTTGTTTGAGGAGTACGCCAGCTTTGGCCGTGGCAAGGCTCACGACCTGGCGGACTTCGATACTTATCACAACAGCCGCGGCCTGCGCTGGCCAGTGGTGGACGGCGAGGAGACCCTGTGGCGCTTCAAGGAGGGTTCAGACCCCTACGTGAGGAAGGGGGCCGGCTGGCAGTTCTACGGCAAGCCCGACGGCCGCGCTGTGGTCTTCGCCCTGCCCTATGAGCCCGCCGCCGAGGAGCCGGACGACGAGTACGACCTGTGGCTGTCTACGGGCCGGGTGCTGGAACACTGGCACTCAGGCTCCATGACCCGCCGGGTGCCGGAGCTGCACCGGGCTGTACCCAATGCGCTGGTGTTTATGCACCCCAACGACGCCAGCAAGCGCAAGCTGCGGCGCGGTGACGAGGTGCGGGTGGTGTCTCGCCGCGGTGAGATTCGCACCCGGGTGGAAACCCGCGGCCGCAACAAGCCGCCGGAGGGGCTGGTGTTCGTGCCCTGGTTTGACGCCAGCCAGCTCATCAACAAGGTCACCCTGGACGCCACCGACCCGATGTCCAAGGAAACCGACTACAAAAAATGCGCCGTCAAGATCCTCAAGGCCTGAGGCAACCGCAAGGGAGAGCATGAGCATGAAAGCACTGAAAACCCTGATACTGGTTGCATCCGTGGCCGTGCTGGGCGCCACCGCGGTGACTGCCAGCGATACTACGGCGACCCTGCGCAACGGTCCGATCGACCGGGAAGCCAGCGCTCCGCGCTTCGCCAAGGTCGAGAACAACGACATCAAGCGCAAGCGCGCCTATCCCATGCAGCCGCCGACCATTCCCCACAAGATCGACGGCTACCAGGTGGATCTGCGGGTCAATCGCTGCATGGCTTGCCACAGCCGGCGGGTGACCGAGGCGACCCAGGCGCCGATGGTCAGCGTGACCCATTACATGGATCGCGACGGCAATTTCCTGGCGGACGTGTCGCCGCGGCGCTATTTCTGCGAGCAGTGCCATGTCACCCAGACCGACGCGCGCCCGCTACTGGAAAACCAGTTTGTCGACATTGACGAACTGCTGAAGGCCAGCCAGTCCGGCGGCCACTGACCGAGGCAAGATCGTGAAAGCGCTATTTCTGAAGTATTGGCGAATCATCTCCCACCCCAGCAAGCATTACAGCCTGGGCTTCCTGTCCATGGGTGGCTTCGTGATGGGGATTATCTTCTGGGGCGGCTTCAACACCGCCATGGAATTCACCAACACCGAGATGTTCTGTACCAGCTGCCACGAGAACCTCTACGCCGAACTGCAGAACACCGTGCACTTCACCAACCGCTCCGGGGTGCGCGCGATCTGTTCTTCCTGCCACGTACCCCACGACTGGACCGACAAAATCGCCCGCAAGATGCAGGCTTCCAAGGAGGTCTTTGCCTGGGTCACCGGTAGCATCAGCACGCCTGAGAAATTCGAGGCGCGGCGCCGCACCCTGGCCGAGCACGAGTGGCACCGGCTGAAGGCCAACGACTCGCTGGAGTGCCGCAACTGCCACCAGTTCGATTACATGGATTTCACGGTGCAGAGCACGCGCGCCGTAAACCAGCACTCCACCGCCCTCGCCGGCGGTGACAAGACCTGCATCGACTGCCACAAGGGCATCGCCCACCGCCTGCCCGACATGTCGGGCGTGGACATGGCGGGCCTGGACTAAAGGGCTCTGACCCCATCACCACTGTCATTCCCGCGAAGGCGGGAATCCAGAGAACGGAGGCTGGATTCCCGCCTTCGCGGGAATGACGGTGACCGGCAGGGCCTAACCCGAACAACTCTAGAGAGATTTTTTCATGAGCCCCAAAGCGAAATCATCTGTTCTCGTCCCGATCGACTTCTCCGACGCATCTCTCGACGCACTGCGGGAGGCGCTGACACTGGTGGACTCTCCATCGCACGTGCATGCGGTACACGTCGTGCCCGATCCCTCCCCGGCAGACCTGGTACAGGAAGCGATGCAGTATGACGATCGGGCAGGCAGGGCCATGTCAGCACTGACCGACATGCTCAACCAGGCTGGAGCCGACGGCGTTCAAGCGCTTGTGCGAGAGGGCTCAGCGGGCGAAGTGATCGCTGATCTGGCGAGCGAACTGGGTTGTGAGCTGATTGTTATGCCCACCAGGGGCCGCAAGGGCGTTTCGCGGCTGCTGCTGGGCTCTGTCGCCGAGCGCGTGCTGCGGCTGGCCCAGTGCCCGATTCTCGTCATTCGTGGTCCGAGTGACCAATAACGTTACAGCTTGAGCTGCAGGGTCAACCAGGCCCGGTCCGTATCCGGGAAGCGCTCTTCCACATCGGTATCAAATGAAGCGTACTTGGCCTGTACGGTGAACTGCTTGTTTACCGGCCATGTTGCAATCAGGTCGATCTCGGTGCCGAAGTCGTCGCTGGACGACTCGGCCTGGAAATCGTGATAGATCGCACGCACATTGACCGGGCCGATCTTGCCGCCGATGGAAATGTTGGCATCTTCGATGCCGTCGCCTGGCGTGGAAAGAAACAGGTCGGCCCAGCCCTGGAAGGCATGTGCCGTCGCCAGCGGAGTGGCAAAGCCCACACCGTTATCTGACTCCAGCACTTCATAGGCGCCCTGGAACTTGATGCCCGCCACCGTCACGCCGACTTCCGCCAGGTAGTAGTTGGCGTCGTAGTCCAGTTCGCTATCACCGGCGTCCGACTGGGTGGCGTAATTGGCGCGCAGGTCGACGATGCCGAACTTGCCCTGGTACTCGAGGCCGTAGGTGTCGCTGGACAGGTTGACCGTCTTGCCAGCAGCGAAGGGTTCATCTTCATCAAAGTCCAGCAGGTAGCCGAAAGCGCTGATACGGTGGTTGTCGTTGATATCGTAGTTGGCCAGCAGGAACACGTTGTCGCCTTCCAGGTCCGCCGGGTTGGCGCCGTCGTCAGGCCCGAAAATGCGATTCACGTTATAGGTATAAGTCGCATCCAGCAGCAGGCCATCCATCGGCTGCCACTCGATGCGACCGCCGTCAAAAGTCTGCTCGTTGTTGCGCCAGGCCACTCCGCCGACAAAGCGCTGGTTGAGATGGTTGACCCTCAGCCTGCCACCGGTCGCGGTCACGGTGCTGCCGCTCCAGGCGAGCCAGGCCTGGTTCACCTCGGTATGCTCGGGATCTGCCACCACCGGATATTCTGTCTTGCCGTTCTCTGTAGAGTTGTAGTCGTTGGGCCCGATATTTCTGAGATCGTCAAATTCCAACAGGGCCCTGAATCCGTCCAGCGGCGCTGACTTCAGTGTGATACGCGAGCGCAGCAGTGAGGCCTCCGCCTCGTCGTCAAAGCCGTCCTGATCAACCCACTCGAAACGGTAGCGCAGGTCGACATTGACCTCGCCTTCCTTGACCGCACGCGACAGCTGCTCGGACCAGCTCTCCTGCGCGGATGCGTGGCCTGCACATACCAGTGCGACCACTGGCAATACCCAGCGTGCTTTCATTTTCCACCACCCCGATTTTCTTGCTTTGTCATTAGTGTAGACCCTCAAAGTGTCAGCATGGGTCGTATCCGCGCAATCCAAAATGGGGACAGACCACGCTTTTGACCGGGAAAGTTGTCCAGCATTGAGACAAGGTGCACCGCCAGGGATCAGGAACATCACAAGCAGTCAAAAAGAAGAATTGTTCCCATTTATTGCAGAAATCAAATGCAGCCAAAAAGGGGGTCTGTCCCCCTTTTTAGTGGGCGTCGGAGGCCAGGAGGAAGGCTTCGAGTTCCTTGTCGATGGTGAAGATATGCCGCGTGAGCCACTCGCGGAGGAAGGTGGAAATCACCTGTCGGGAGATCGCGTCGTGTTGATCGGCATCCATCGACATTTCGGCGAGCTCCTCGCGGAAGCGGTCGTGGGCACGCACGTGGGCCTCGCGGCCGGGGTAGTCGAGGAGCCGCATGTACTCCTCTTCCAGTGAGAAGTGGTTTTCGGCGTAGTCCCTGAGCTGGCCCAGCACCTCGACTGCCGAGCCTTCCTCGGCCACCTGGTCCAGCAGCTGGAACAACACCTGGTGCTGGGTATCCTGCCAGATTACATCGCTGGTCTTTTCCATATCGGCGAATATGCAATAAAAAGCCCGCGCCGGTCACCCGGTGCGGGCCAATAAGTCACCCAAACCTGCTGGAGATCAAGCAGGCGTCAGAACATGAAGCGGATGCCGGCCTCCACGCTCTCCCCGGGCTGCGGCGCAAAGTTGCGCAGGAAAGAGGTGCTGAGGCGGATCTCCTCGTCGGAAATGTTCTTCCACTTCACGAAGGCGAACATCTCGGTCTCGTTGACAAACTGCATCCGGTAATCGACGCCCATGTCCCAGCGGGTGTAGCCGTCGGTCTCGGTCTCGAAATCACCGGGATCGTCCTGGTCGTCGGCGTTGATTACGCGCACATAGGCACCCAGTGAGCTGCTGCGCCAGGACAGTTCGCCGCCGACGCGCAGCGGCGGCAGGCGCGGCACGTCGCCGGCATCGTCGAACTCACCTGAGATCATGTCACCGAACACGCCCAGCGCCACATCACCGCCGGCGACCGTGGTCAGCCGGAAACTGGAATCAAACTCGACGCCATAGAAGTCGGCATCGTCCTGCTCGTAGGCGTATACCGGGGTTTCTTCAAACTCGGTGCCGGTATTCAACAGGAAGATGTAATCCTCGAAGACGTTGTAGAACACCGTGACCTCGGCCCATGAGCCATCGCCCTGCCAGTTCAGGGAGATATCGGCATTCAGGGAAGACTCTTCGTCAAGGTCGGGATCGCCAATCTCGATCACACCGGTGGCCGCGTGGGTCACCAGGTTGTCGTCGGCGGCGGTATTGTCCACGTTGGAGAACAGCTCTTCCGTTGACGGTGCACGCTCGGAGCGCGACAGCATCACGCCCAGGCTCCAGGCCGGGTCGAAGTTTTAGAGCGCCCCGGCGGACAGGCTGAAGCTGTCGAAGTCCTGGTCGTCGCTGGTCACGGCATCGGGTGCGCGTTACGACTACGTCGAGCGCGACCCCGATGCCGTGACCAGCGACGACCAGGACTTCGACAGCTTCAGCCTGTCCGCCGGGGCGCTCTA
>JASJBK010000065.1 GCA_030066555.1 Halieaceae bacterium | reverse complement strand
GGCGGGCGCGTGCTGGCGATCGGTGACCTGTCCGCTTTTCTCTCCCAGGGCAAGGTCACCGATCGCCAGCACGCGCCCGCCAATATTGGCGAGACCGCGAACCCATGGCTTGGTGCCTGGGATAGTAATCGTGGGTGTGAGATCAACGACCTTGCGTGCCTCTTTCATACTGGCCACGCAGCGCGTGCCCAGTACCTCGAAGGCGGCGCCGTGCCAGTACTCGATGTACTCGTTGGCCAGCGGTACGGGAGCGGAGCGATGCTCGATGTGCTCCGATACTTCCCTCAGGGTGTTGAAGCTCTGGACATCCATCTAGGAGGCCTCGCGCACCGTCAGGAATTCCTGCAGGACCTGCTGGAGCGCTTCCATTTCCAGGGGTTTTTCCAGGTAGGCTGAACAGCCGCGGTCCTTGGATTTGCCCATCGTGAAGACGTCGTCATGGGAACTGAGCATGACCACAGGCGTATCCTTGAACTCGCCCTTGCTCGCCCGGATCAATGTCAGGGTCTTGAAGCCGTCCATTGGCTCCATGGTGATATCGAGGAGGATGAGGTCCGGTTTGACGTCTTCGAGTTGCGTTACCGCATCCCAGCCGTTCTCAGCTGTCACCACCTCGCAGCCGCACTGCTCGAGCATCTTGGTCCCCTTGATGCGGATGATCTTGTCGTCATCCACCAGGAGTACACGCCCTTTCGTGCCGTTATTTTCTTGAGACATATTCTCTCCCTGTTCTTGAGATGAAATCTCACCTGTTCACAGGCCTAGCTACAGACCGGCCTCCGCCGGCCATACCTAACCACTGAGCCAGTATTCTTATCGCGCGAGATATTGGAAACAAAAAAATGCATTTTTGTGAAGTATGCAGCGCTTTGCTGCAAGTTAACTGCACTTGACGCGCTACGGGTCACGCTAAGCGGCTGATTACTCAAGCGGTTTATCCGGGGGGCGGGCACAGGCAGTGATTTACTGATTAGGACTCGCTTACCGCGAGCAGGCTGAAATTCTGCCCCGCAGATCAACGCAATATTATTGCGCCAACTCCGCAAAACCGGGACATTCTTCACTTATTTGAACATTGCACTTGTCTCGACCTGTGGGCTTGGGCAAGTTAGCTCTAAATAACAAGTTGTTACAGACCATTCGACGAGAAACAACCATGCTGTCTGATATCAAGCGCTCACTGGGGACGATGGCCACTATCGTCACGCTGCTCTTTTGCAGTGCGCCGCAGGCCCAGGAAGAGCTGGAAACTGTGGGACTGTCTGTTTACACAGAGACGGCCCGCGACATCTACATGGCCGGACTGTCGCTGCCCTATGGGGCCGTGATGCAGAACCTGATGCTGGCGCCGCCGCCCAAGGCAATGGAATACCGCATTGCGACCCGCCGTATCAGCAGCCGGGGTTTTTCCGGGACTATCCTGTTACAGGGTGAGCTTGGCTCGGGCGGACGAGCGCCGGAAAGCGCCATCAATGCCCTGGCCGGTCTCAAGGACAGCATGAAGGGTTCGCTGCGCCAGGGCGATCACTTCATCATCTACTTGAATGAGGATGACGAGACCGTCTTTAGTCTCAATGGCACCGAACTGCTGCGTGTCACCGAAGGCGAAGTGTTCGACTTCTTCTATGCTGGCTGGGTTGGCGATGGCGCCGCCTCCACCTTTCGCGGCCCCCTGCTGACAGGCACCATCGACGCCGCCATGATGGAACGATTCAATGCCCTGGCACCCAGCGACAGTCGTGTGGCTGTGGTGGAAGCCTGGACGGCACCGCCCCCTGCCCCCGCTCCCGAGCCGGCACCGGCGCCAGCCCAGGAGACCGTCGCCGCGGCGCCGGAGCCCGTGGCACCCGCACCCGCGCCCGCGCCTGTACAGGTCGCCGCTGCGCCCGCACCACAGGCCGCCGTACAAACCGCCGCCGAACCTGCCGCGCTGCCAGCAGCGGAACCTGCGCCGGAACCCGCGCCGGAACCTGCTCCCGAACCCGCCCCGGAACCCGCTCCCGAACCCGCCCCGGACCCCGTGTCGCAACCGGCGCCTGAAGCCCCGCAGCAGGTTGCCATGGCAGAGGTTCCCGAAGACGCTGTCGAGCAGGTTGATGATGCCCTGTCGCAGCTCGACGATCGGGAATACCAGCGACAGCTTCAGGAATATGTGAGCCTGGTCATGCGCCAGGTATATGGCGAGGTCAAATATCCTCGCCGCGCCATTAAATACCAGTGGGAAGGTAAGGTAGAATTGCTGGCACGGATTGACGAGTCTGGCGACTTGATCGAGGTAGTGATCGACTCCACATCGGGTCACACCGGCCTCGACAAGGCGGCACAGTCCGCCGTAGAGCGCGCGGCGCCCTTCCCGGAGCTGTCTGCAGTGGCCCGCGAAGAGCTGGTGTCAGAAGAAGGCGATAGCTACGTGATGGCCATTCCTGTCACCTTTGCATTGCAGAACTAGTAACGGAAAATGCATAGCCGGGACAGGGGTCTCCGGCAGCAGTAAGGCCCCCGGGGCCATTCCTGCAACGGCGGTTGGAACAGGGAAATAACTGGAAGGGTAAACAACAAGGACAATGACCACTTCGGCGTACCCACTGACGCACAGAGCGCTTGTCTGCTCTCGCATGGACATGTTCCAGGACCTGGACAGTGTCAATGTGCTTGCGACCAGTGGCCCTATCCTGCCCAAGATCAAGATGAACCTGCACGAGGCCAATGAAGCCCAGGCCAAGCGCGTCATTGAATTCCTGTTCCCGGTATTCCTGCACAACCTGATTCGCGCCGAGGATTTCCCCATGCGCAACAAGCTCAAGGGTGCGCTGGAGACCATGGAGCAAAACATCCAGGAAAACGCCAAGAACGTGATGGTGCAGGAACTACTGACCTGCGGGCTGAAAGGTGAAGTCTGCGACCCGGGCGGCCTGCCAAAGGATGTGGACACCAAGCGCGCCGTAGTGCTGCACCTGGCTCGCGCCGAATGGGATACGCTCTACCGCACCTTCCACATGCGCGTTATCAAGGCCCTGGTACAGGGCCGCAAGGAACTCGCTGACTGGATCAAGGCCCAGGAACAGGCTGCCGCCTGAGCCGACGTCCCGTCCAGGACCTTTTCCAACTCTCTGCTATTTTGCAAATACCTCACGGGTGCAAGCCTCTACCCGTGGAGCGAACTTAAGCTGCTTGCTACAGGCCTCGTTCGCGGGCTTCAGCGTGACAGCGCCAGCGGCATATTGTCCTGGCTGATCACCCGCATCACCGTATCGCGCCAGGCATCGGCCGCGGCGCGCGCCGGAGTGATCAGGCAGCGCGGATAGCCCTTGTCAGACTGAATCTGCACCGGCGTCTTGTTGGGCGTCCAGTCGTCGCCCTTTACTCGCGGTTTACGACTCGACCAGTACCAGCAACCTCGCTTGTCCTGGAAGTAAAAGCGTGCGTCCATCGGCAGCGCTACCTGGCGCCCATCGATGACCGCATACTTCTCACCGGTCGAAAGTTCCACTCCCGCATTGGTCAGTTGGCGTACACAGCTCTTCATGATCCCCATCCTTTGGCTGTTTAACGAATCACCAATTTCACTTTCTACCGGAATCACGCCAAAAGGAAACGACAGCTGTCACAAAATCGCCGCGCCCTCCGCAACGACTGCAACTACCCGGCACTAGCAGGGAAAATCAGAAAACAATCGTTAATCAGGCGGGTTCGAATTTCGAGGTCGGAGCAGGCGGGTTAGCCTTCCCGTCGCCACGTAGTTCCATCGCGGGAGTCCTCGAGCACCACGCCCTGCGACGCCAGCATGTCGCGCAGTTCATCAGCCCGCGCAAAGTCGCGGTTGGCCTTGGCCTGCTGCCGCTCGGCTATGGCCGCCTCGATCTCCTCGACGCTGATGGCGTCCTCGCTGGCTGCCTGCTGGAACCACTCTTCCGGGTCTGAAGCCAAAAATCCCAGCAGGTCAGCGCCCGCCAGCAGGCGCGCCTTGAGGTGTGGCTTGTCGGCCTGCTCCGCCTTGTTCAGCGCCTTCGCCAGTGCGTGTAGCTCGGCGATGGCCTGTGGCGTGTTGAGGTCGTCATTGAGTGCCGCGTAGAAAGGTTCATCGTCGAGCACAATCTCGTCATCCACCGGTACATCGGCTACCTCGCGCAGCGCCGTGTAGAGTGAATCCAGGGACGACCTGGCCTGGGCCAACAGGTCCGGCGAAAAATTCAGCGGTGAACGGTAGTGCGCCGACAGCAACGCAAAGCGCAACACCTCACCGGGGAACTGCTGCAGCAGCTCCCGCACCGTGCGGAAATTGCCAAGCGACTTCGACATCTTCTCACCGTCGATATCCACGTAGGCGTTGTGCATCCAGTAGCGCACATAGTCGCCTCCGTGGGCGCACCGGCTCTGGGCGATCTCATTCTCATGATGGGGGAAGATCAGGTCGCGGCCGCCGCCGTGAATGTCGATGGTTTCCCCAAGGTGGGCGTGGATCATTGCCGAGCACTCCAGGTGCCAGCCTGGCCGTCCCCTGCCCCATGGACTGTCCCAGCCAGGCTCGTCGTCACTTGAGGGTTTCCAGAGCACGAAGTCGCCCGGGTAGCGCTTGTAGTCGGCCACCTCAACCCGGGCGCCTGCCAACATATCGTCGAGGTTGCGGCCGGAGAGCTTGCCGTAGTCGTCCATGGACTGCACCGCGAACAGCACATTGCCATCGGCGACATAGGCATGGCCCTTCTCCACCAGGGTCTCCGTCATGGCGATCATCTCGGCGATATGGTGGGTAGCGTGGGGCTCCAGGGTCGGCGCCAGTACACCCAGCGCGCCCATGTCCTCCCGGTACTTGCCGGTATACTCGTTGGTAAAGTCTTCCACATCGCGGCCGCTCTCGGCGCAGGCGGTGATGATCTTGTCTTCAATGTCGGTGATATTGCGGGCGTAGACCACCTCTGAATAGTGGGTCTGCAGCAGGCGGAACAGGGTGTCGAACACCACTGCCGGGCGCGCGTTGCCGATATGCGCAAGATCGTAAACAGTCGGCCCACACACATACATGGTCACCCGGTCGGGGGCCAGCGGTTCGAAGTTTTCCTTCTTGCCGCTCATCGTATTGTGCAGTACCAGGCTCATGGTTTTCTCCGTCAGTTGTCCTGGCGCTGCCAGGTATCGCGCAGGCCGATGGTCTTGTTGAACACCGGTGTTTCAGCGCTATGGTCGAAGCGGTCGGCAACGAAATAGCCTTCGCGCTCAAACTGGAAAGACTGCTCGGGCGTTGCCGCCGCCAGGCCCGGTTCCGCCACGGCGGCGGTGGTAACCAGCAGCGAGTCCGGCGTCAGGTAATGGTGGAAATCCTCATCGCCCCGGTCGGGCGCCTCCACGTTGAACAAGCGGTCGTAGAGCCGCAGTTCAACGGGCACACCGTGGCTGGCAGACACCCAGTGAATGACGCCCTTTGGCTTGACGCCGTCTGCCGGGTCCTTGCCAAGTGTATCTTCAATCACCTCGCACAGTACGGTGCTGATCTCCCCATTGGAGTCGCGCTCGACATCGACGGCCTCGATCACGTAGGCGTTGCGTAGTCGAACCCGCTTGCCCAGCACCAGCCGCTTGTACTTCTTGTTCGCCTCTTCGCGAAAATCGTCGCGGTCAATCAACAGCTCGCGGGCAAAGGGCAGCTCGCGCTCACCCATGTCCTCGCGGCTGGGGTGGGCGGCCGCGGTAATCGTTTCCACCTTGTCATCGGGGTAATTCACCAGCACCACGCGCAGCGGATCGACCACGCACATGGCGCGCGGTGCGTTCTCATTGAGATCATCGCGAATCGCGTGCTCGAGCATGGCCACGTCGACAATACCGTCGCTGCGGGTGGTGCCGATCATGTCGCAGAAGCGCCTGATGGCAGCAGGCGAATAGCCGCGCCGGCGCATGCCGGAGATAGTCGGCATGCGCGGGTCGTCCCACCCGCTCACCAGGCCCTCGTCAACCAGCTGCTTGAGCTTGCGCTTGCTGGTAACGGTATAGCTGGGATTGAGCCGGCCGAATTCATACTGGTGCGGCCGCGAGGGTACCGGCAGGTTTTCGATCAGCCAGTCGTAGAGCGGTCGATGGTCCTCGAACTCCAAAGTACACACCGAGTGACTGATGCCCTCGATAGCATCTTCCTGGCCGTGGGCGAAGTCGTAGGTGGGATAGATGCACCAGGTGTCGCCGGTCTGGTGATGGGCGACCTTGCGAATCCGGTAGAGAGTCGGGTCGCGCATGTTCATGTTCGGCGAGGCCATGTCGATTTTGGCGCGCAATACCCGGCTGCCCTCATCGAACTCGCCATTCTTCATGCCTTCCAGCAGTGCCAGGTTCTCCTCCACCGGACGATCCCGGTAGGGGCTGTTGCGACCCGGCTCGGTGAGGGTGCCTCGATACTCGCGGGTTTCATCAGCAGACAGGTCGCAGACGTAGGCCTTGCCTCCCCGCACCAGGTGCTGGGCCCACTGGTAGAGCTGCTCGAAATAGCTCGATGCGTACCTCACGTCGCCGTCCCAGTGGTAGCCGAGCCACGCCACGTCGTCCTGGATGGACTCGATGTACTCCTGGCTTTCCTTCAGGGGATTGGTGTCGTCAAAGCGCAGATTGCAGCGGCCGCCGAAGCGCTCGGCCAGGCCGAAGTTCACGCTGATCGACTTGGCGTGACCGATGTGCAGGTAACCATTCGGTTCCGGCGGGAATCGAGTGACGACCTCGCTGACGCGGCCGCTCTCGAGATCCTCCCGCACGATGTTATCGAGGAAGTTGCTGGGGGCGGTGGTGTCTGTCATTCCTGCGCGTAGGTCCTGGCCGGGCTGGTTCAAAGGGCGCGTATTATAGGGAACCTCCGGTCGATTCTGTAGTGCAGGAACCATCCAGCCTCAACCATCTTCAGCGAGCGGTTCCCCTTGCAGTCAAAAACCCCGTATCATTCGCGACCGCTGACCAACCAACCTGATGAGCGAGGCTCCCATGATCGTACTGAAGACCAACCACGGCGACATCTCTATCGAACTCGATTTCGACAAGGCGCCCAAGAGCAGCGAGAACTTCCTCGCCTATGCCCGCGACGGCTTTTACAACGGCACCATCTTTCACCGGGTAATCGACGGTTTCATGATACAGGGCGGCGGTTTCGAGCCCGGCATGAACCAGAAGCCCACCGGCACGCCAATCGAGAACGAAGCCGACAACGGCCTCAAGAATGACTGCTACACCCTCGCCATGGCCCGCACCATGGACCCGCACTCGGCCACGGCCCAGTTCTTTATCAACGTCAAGGACAATGACTTCCTGAACCACAGCTCGCCGACCCCCCAGGGCTGGGGCTACGCGGTATTTGGCAAGGTGGTCGCCGGCACCGAGGTGGTGGATGCCATCAAGGGTGTCTCTACCGGTTCTGCAGCAGGCCACCAGGACGTGCCCGTGGAAGATGTGGTGATCGAATCCGTGGAAGTGACCGAGTAACGGCGCCTCGAAAGCACCTTAACTTCTCCACTGACAGAAAAGCGCTTTTAATTCAGGCGCTTACTGCAATTACCTCAGCAGGAATTCCGCTATGGAAGCGGAATTCCTGGTCTTCGCCCTGGATCAACGGCGCCTCCAGGGCGAGGAGTACCTCTACCCTGCGCGCCACCTCAGCCGCGTCCGAGGCCTGCTCGGCCAGCTTCAGGTAGTCCCGGAAGTGGCGTGACTCTGACTTCAGCAGCGACCGATAGAATGCGGCGAGTTCGGCGTCCAGGTGCGGCGCCAGCGCCGCAAAGCGCTCGCAGGAACGAGCCTCGATAATCGCACCCACCACCAGGGTATCGACCAGCCTCCCCGGCTCACTGGAACGCACGCCCGCCCGCAATCCCGAGGCGTAGCGCGCGGCGCCGATGGTTTCATAGCTGATGCCGCGCTGCTGCATGATCTTAAGCACCTGCTCGAAGTGCCGGAGTTCCTCGCGGGCCAGCCGCGACAGCTTGTGCAGCAGTTCTGGAAAATCCGTGTAGCGAAAGATCAGGTTGAGGGCGGTGGACGCCGCCTTCTTTTCACAATTGGCGTGGTCGATCAGCAGCAGCGCCGGATTGTCCAGCGCCCAGTCGATCCAGGCAGCCGGTGTAGCGCAGCCGAGAAACTCGCGCAGCGGCGCTACCAGCGCCTGGTCCTGTTGCTCTTCCTTTTTCCGGGCATGAGCCGGCATCAGGCTGTCTCCACCACGCTCACGTAGCGCTCGTAGTAGGCCTCGGAGAGGATATAGAACTCGTCATCGATGGCCTTGCGCAGTTCCGACAGTGGGGTGTCCCGATACTCCGCGTCGATCTGCAGGCCATAATCCGCCGGGTCGTCAATCTGGCTGGCCCCCGCCTTCAGCAGCGCATAGGCCCAGCAGTAGATATCCCGATGCGCCGGGTAGGCGATCTGCTGGCTGTCGAGCTGGCGCTCGAGCAACGCAGGGTCCAGCACTTGCAGCTTGTTCTGGGTGCAGCGGCTGAGGAAGTCGCCGAGGCGCTCATCGATCAAGCGCTTCTCGGCATCGGTGTAACCGTTCCAGTTAATGACCTCGTGGGCAAAGCGCTTGCAGCCACGGCAGACACGGTCACCAATTCCAGTGGAACACACACCAATACAAGGGGTTTTAACGCGCGGTTCTAGCATCGAAGCATTCTAAGATATCACCCCGGTGAATGCACAGTATTGCCGCCAATCCGGTGCGGCAAATGGCCGCTTGGGCTATAATCCGCACCCGTTATTTTTGTCCCTCCAGGAGTTTGTATCGTGCTTGAAGCCTACCGTGAACATGTTGAAGAACGGGCCACCCAGGGCATACCGCCCAAGCCGCTCAGCCCCGAGCAGGTTGCGGAACTGGTAGAGCTTCTCAAGGCGCCACCCGCCGGCGAAGAAGAAACGCTGCTGACCCTGATCAGCGAGCGAGTACCGCCGGGTGTGGATGAAGCGGCTTACGTAAAAGCAGGCTTCCTGTCTGCGGTTGCCAAGGGCGAGACGCAATGTCCATTGATCGACGCCGAGGCCGCCGTGCGCCTGCTGGGCAACATGCTCGGCGGCTACAACATCGAAACCCTGGTGAGCCTGCTGTCTGACGACGCGCTGGGCGCCGTCGCGGCGGAACAGCTCAAGCACACCCTGCTGATGTTCGACGCCTTCCACGACGTTGAGGAACTGGCAAAAGCGGGCAATGATTACGCCAAGGCTGTGATGCAGTCCTGGGCGGATGCCGAGTGGTTTACCAGCCAGCCGGAGGTCCCGGAATCCATCAAGACCGCCGTGTTCAAGGTGACCGGCGAAACCAACACTGACGACCTCTCCCCTGCCCCCGACGCCTGGTCGCGCCCCGACATCCCGCTGCACGCCCTGGCCATGTACAAGATGACCCGCGATGGCCTCGAGCCCGAGGAGCACGGCGTAAAGGGCCCGATGGCGCAGATCGAAGACATCCTGGCCAAGGGCCTGCCGGTGGCTTTCGTCGGCGACGTGGTGGGCACCGGTTCCTCCCGCAAGTCCGCCACCAACTCGGTGCTGTGGTTCTTCGGTGACGAGATGGACGGCGTGCCCAACAAGAAAAACGGCGGCATCTGCATCGGCGGCAAGGTCGCCCCGATTTTCTACAACACCATGGAAGACGCCGGCGCCCTGGTCTTCGAGGCCCCGGTCGATGAGCTCGGCATGGGCGACGTGATTGAGATTCGTCCCTACGAGGGCAAGATTCTCTCCGAGTCCGGCGACGTGCTCTCAGAGTTTGAACTGAAGTCCGAAGTTCTGCTGGACGAAGTGCGCGCCGGCGGCCGCATCAACCTGATCATCGGCCGTGGCCTGACCACCCGTGCGCGAGAGTCACTCGGCTTGCCCGAGTCAGACCTGTTCCGCAAGCCCGAGCAGCCGGAAGACACCGGCAAGGGCTACACCCTGGCCCAGAAGATGGTTGGCCAGGCCTGCGGCATGGAAGGCGTGCGCCCGGGTACCTACTGCGAGCCGCGCATGACCACGGTAGGCAGCCAGGACACCACCGGACCGATGACCCGCGACGAACTCAAGGACCTGGCTTGTCTTGGCTTCTCCGCCGACCTGACCATGCAGTCCTTCTGCCACACCGCGGCCTACCCGAAACCGGTAGACATCGACACCCAGCACACCCTGCCGGACTTCATCATGACCCGCGGCGGTGTCTCCCTGCGGCCGGGTGACGGCATCATCCACTCGTGGCTGAACCGCATGCTGCTGCCAGACACGGTTGGCACCGGCGGAGACTCCCACACCCGCTTCCCGATGGGGATTTCCTTCCCAGCCGGCTCCGGTCTGGTGGCCTTCGCCGCCGCCACCGGTGTGATGCCGCTGGATATGCCGGAGTCGGTGCTGGTGCGCTTCTCCGGTGAAATGCAGCCGGGTATCACACTGCGCGACCTGGTACACGCGATTCCGCTGTACGCCATCAAGCAGGGCCTGCTGACGGTTGAGAAAAAAGGCAAGAAGAACATCTTCTCCGGGCGTATCCTAGAGATCGAGGGGCTGCGCGACCTGACCGTGGAACAGGCCTTCGAGCTGTCGGATGCCTCCGCCGAGCGGTCCGCCGCCGGCTGCACCATCGATCTCAGCGAGGAAACGGTGGCAGAGTACCTGCGCTCCAACATCGTGCTGCTGCGCTCCATGATCGCCGACGGCTACGGCGATGCCCGCACCCTCGAGCGTCGCGCCCGGAAGATGGAAGAATGGCTGGCAAACCCCAGCCTGATGCGTGCCGACGCCGTCGCCGAATACACCGCGGTCATCGAGATCGACATGTCGGACATCAAAGAGCCCATCGTCTGCGCCCCCAATGACCCGGACGATGCGCGCACCCTGTCCGACGTGGCCGGCGACGGTGTCGACGAGGTCTTCATCGGTTCCTGCATGACCAACATCGGTCACTTCCGCGCCGCCGGCAAGCTGCTGGAAGCGCACCCGGGATCGATTTCCACCCGCATGTGGATCGTGCCGCCCACCAAGATGGACGAGCACCAGCTCATGGAAGAAGGCTTCTACAGCATCTACGGCCGCTCTGGTGCCCGCACCGAGATGCCGGGCTGCTCCCTGTGCATGGGGAACCAGGCGCGGGTGGCCGCCAACAGCACCGTGCTGTCTACCTCGACCCGCAACTTCCCCAACCGGCTCGGCGACGGCGCCAACGTCTACCTGACGTCGGCGGAGTTGGCCTCGGTGGGCGCCATTCTCGGCAAGATTCCCACCGCAGAGGAATATCTCGAGTACGCCAACCGGCTGGATTCAATGGCCGGCGACATCTACCGCTATATGAACTTCGACCAGATTGCGGAGTTCCAGAAGCGGGCCGATGACGGCGCCCGCATAGCCGCTGTTGAAATCCAGGAGCTGTCAGCCTGAGGCAATTGCCTCGGGCTCTCACTGACGGCTAGATCCTGAAAGACCTGACCCGGCGCTTGAGCTCAGTGAGCGCCGCCGGGTCTTCATTACCCGCATAGGCGAGGCTCTCGTAGCAGCGGGTAATCGCCGCCACTTCTTCCGCCCAGGCCGGGCGGTCCGCTGCCACTCGTCCGGCAAAGGCCGCCGGCGCCTCGTGCCCGGGCCTGATGAACCCCGCCCGACGCAGGCGCCGGCAGAACTCCTGGTAGTAGCGGGTGGCCGCATCAGGACGTGGACCGCGGTTGCGCCACACCATGGTAATTGCCACCGGCACCAGCAGCAGCGCCCAGGTGCCGACAATCAGGAATACCAGCTGGGTCTGGCCGACGCTGCCAATCAGGCGATTCAAAATCTGGTACTGCTGCTCCTGGTCATAGCTCAAGACGAACAGCTGCCATCGGTAGTTGATGGCATCGAGCTGCAGGCGCAGATTGTTGACCCAGCTGACATTGCGAAACCGCAGTGGCGATAGCGGCGACTCGGCGAGGAAACTGCCCTCCTCGGCCAGCGCCTGCTCCAGGCCGAACTCGATGCGCGCCGGCGCGATTGCGAAGGTCGGATCCATGCGCACCCAGCCCTGACCGTCCAACCAGATCTCGCTCCAGGCATGGGCATCGAACTGGTGCACGATTACCGTGCCATTAACCGGGTTGACCTCGCCGCCCTGGTATCCCCCAATCACACGGCTGGGCACACCGGCCGCTCGCATCAGCCAGGTAAAAGCCGATGCATAGTGCTCACAAAAGCCGCGGCGAGTGCCGAACAGGAACTGGTCGACCGGGTTCTGGCCGAGCAGCGGCGGGCGCAGCGTATAGAAGAATTCCTGCTGACGGAACATATCGAGCACCGAGCGGGCATAGGCCTCAGGGTCGCCGCCGACAGCCGCAAACATCTGTGACGCGAGAGCCCGCGTCTGTGGATTGCCCTGCGCTGGAAGCGCGGTATCCACCTCACGACGCCAGTCGCCGAGCTCTGCCTCCAGCGGCATATCCAGCCAGCTACGCACCTGGTAGCGCTTCTGGTCCTGCACCTCCACCGGCGACACCAGCCTGAAATCGTTGCTGCGGATAATCCCCCGGTCGCGGGTGGTGGCGTAGGGCATCGCGAACAACCAGTTCTGCTGCGTGGGCTCCATGATGATGCTGTAGTCGCTGTAGTCGCCCTCGAACTCTGGCGTTTCCGGACGGCGTTCGTCGCCGGGGATATCGCGCCAGCGCAGGCTGCGCCAGGCACCGTCATCAAGCTTGCTGAGCACCAGGCCACGCCAGTACAGGTCGCGCCGCGCCGGCACTTCGCCTTCGAACTGGACTCGAAAGGCGACATCATCGTTGAGACTGAGGTTGGCTACATCGCCGGGCTTCATGAAATCGCTCATGCCTGTTTGCGCCGCGTGGGATTTCAGCGGCACATTCCACAACGGTCCGATGCGCGGGAACACCACGAACAGCAGGATCATCAGCGGCAGCGCCTGCAGCATCATGGCACCGGCGCGACGAATAGTGCTGTGGGTAAAGCGGTCCTGGCCGGGCTGGTGCAGGGCGACCAGCGAGGTTGTATTCAGCAGGACCGCAACGCACATGTACAAAGTGATCGCCAGCTCCTGGCTGAAAAGGAACTCGGTCACGCAGACAAAATAGGCGATGAAGATCACCATATAGGCATCGCGCTGGTCGGCAAGCTCGATGAGTTTCAGCGAGTAGGCAATCAGCAACAGGGCTACGGTGGGCTCGAGACCGATCAGCGTGCCGTAGCTCAGCGCCACACCGCTGAAGCAGATAACGGTCAGGCTGGTCTTGATGTAGCCACTGGGAAACGACCAGCGACCCAGGTAGACCATGGTGCGCCAGAATGCGGTCGCGGCGTATAGCGCCAGCACCCACCAGGGGATGCGCCCCAGGTGTGGGAACAGCAACACGAACTGGGTGGCGACAATCCATACCAGCGCATTACGCGGTACCTGTTCCTCGAGTTTCACGCCGCTTTCCTCAACGGCTCGTTATCCCGCACGCTGGCGGTAGCACCCCACAAGGCGAGCTGGCGCAGTGCCGTAAGCCGATGGTTCTCGCCGCTGTCGGGTTCGAGGGTGACACCGGGCAGGCGCAGGCCATACTCCTCGTTGCGACGGTCGAACTCCAGCACCCAGTAGCACAGGTGTGACAGCCGCTGCTCCGGTGGCAGACCCTCAAACAGGTTCCAGTCCAGCCAGACACTGCGATCGGCATAGGCGGTGTATTGCTTGCTCTGCAGCGGTTGACCCTTGGCAACGCTCTTCCAGAACACATGCCGCAGGGAGTCTCCGCGCTGGTAGTCGCGCAGTCCGTAGAAGTCGTCGCTGCCCGGGATAGGCTCGGCCATCCCGTCGGGTTGGTCGGAGCTGATGCCGGGCAGGTCGCCACTGGCCAGCGGCCGCGGATAGACCAGCGCGCGGATGTCCAGGTCGAGCCACGTCCAGGCCCGCAGCAGGCCCAGCGGGTATACCGTTTCCAGCAGCAGGCGATCGGGTTTGTACCAGCCGCGATGCTCGGTGCGCAGGTAGAGCTTCACATGCGCTTCCTTGCGGTCCTGCAGGTTGATGATGGCCGAGTCCTGCTTCAACCAGTTGAAGTGCAGGCCGAAATACTCGCGGCGGCTGGCGCGGGACACGATGATCTCGAACTCGGCGCGCTGGCCGGCAAATACCGGTGACGCACGCACCGCGTGTACGGTCAACCCGGCGAGGTTGCCATAGGTATGCAGCACCGTGACGACAAATATGTTCACCAGCAGGAAGGTGAGCGCGAAGCTCATGTTGTTCTGGTAATTGATCGCCGCCACCAGCATCACCAGCAGCGTAAACAGGAACAGGAAGCCAATGCGGGTGGGAAATATGAAGATCCGCTTCTGGTCGAGGGTGACCTGCTTGGCGGGAGGAATGCGGCGATTGAGCCAGCGCTTCC
>JASJBK010000050.1 GCA_030066555.1 Halieaceae bacterium | reverse complement strand
CTGTTGCGCGCGTTCCGTTCTCAACGGCAGAATCCCGAATAATAAGCAAGGCGGCGCAGCCATAAGCTGCCAAAGCAGGTGCGCGATCAGCCGGGTGGGGACCCGTGACGCAGCGCCTCACGCTTTCAGACCAATGATAATGAGCCGAGCCAGTCGGCCGGGAATGAAAACATGACGGAATTGCGGCAGTTCAGCTTTATCAAGCTCGTCCTTACTGGGATATTCCTATCCCTCGTCAGCGCCTGCGGCGGCGGTGGCGGGACCAGTGATCCTGGGTTTATCGGGGGCGGCGTTGACGATCCCGGCGGCGGTGGCCCAGGTGGCGGCGGCGGCAACGTGTCCATCGCGCTGACCGATACCTCAGGGAACCCGACGACGACTATCAGCGAGTCGAGCCCCGGCATTGTCACCGTGACATTTTCAGGCGGTGCCGACGCGATAGTCGATGCAGCCACTACGGTGGGCACTATTTCACCCGCCTCGTCCCTGACCAACGCTGACGGTATTGCATCGTTTGTCCTTGAATCCAATCAGCAGGCGGGCGCCGGCACCGTTCAGGCAACGGTTGAAGGCCAGACTGCCAGCCTGAACTTCCAGATTGAGTCGGTAAACCAGGGCAATAACGTGCTCACGCTCGAGCTGACTGACAATGCCGGCAATCCGACGAATAACATAACGGATATCAGCCCCGGCACGCTCACGGCCACTGCGCGTGATGCCTTCGGGCGGCCGTTGGCAGGGCAGATCGTGTCGGCGACGCTGACGCTGGGCGTATTGGCACCGTCTTCGGGCACGGCCCTGACCGACGTGAACGGCATCGCGACCTTTACTATCGGTTCTACCGGGGTTCTCGGCGCCGGCTCGGCGACGGCCACCCTTGGCGGCGTATCCACCTCTCTCAATTACCAGGTCGGTGAAGCCAACCTGCGCATCGGCCGCTTCCAGGGCAGCACCTTCATCGAGGGTGAAATTCAAGCCGGTGCCACTTCCCTGCCGGCTGCAGGGTCTACACCGCTGTCGGTCAGCGTGGTGCAAGACGACGACTCACTGGTCACTTCCGTGGTCTCCGTGGAATTCAGGAGTGGTTGCGCTAGTCTGAATCCGCCGCTGGCTCAGTTGCCCACTGATGTAAACACGATCAACGGTGTGGCAACGGCCACCTACACGGCGCAGGGCTGCGCCGGCGCCGATACGGTTACCGCGGCAATTGTCCAGGGCAACACGCAAACGGCCTCCACCACCTTGACCATTACCACCGCAGACGTGAACTCCATTGCCTTCCTGGATGCAGACCCCACGACCATCGCGCTGCGTGGCACAGGTGGCGCCGGCCGTTCCGAGACCTCTGAAGTCTCCTTCCGGGTGCTGGATACTACAGGCGCACCGGCTGCCGGTGTTGACGTTGCCTTTACTCTCTCCACTACCATTGGCGGTCTCAGCCTGACCAACGACCAGGCCACCACCAACGAAGAAGGCATCGTCAATGCCATCGTCCAGTCGGGCAACGTGTCAACATCCGTGCGGGTAACGGCGACCATAGATGTCAGTGGCCAGCCCCTCAGTACTGTCTCCGACCGCCTGCTGGTCAGTACCGGTCTGCCGGACCAGAATTCCATCTCGCTGTCGCGGGGTGTCGGGAACCCCGGCGGCGGTAACATCGATGGAGTCACCACCAACGTCAACGTGCGCATGGCCGACAAGTTCAACAACCCGGTACCTGACGGCACGGTGGCGTTTTTCACCACTGAATACGGCTCGATCAACGACAGCTGCGAATTGGCGAACGGCGCCTGCTCAGTCACCTGGACCAGCCAGGAACCACGCCTGCCGCTGATCTACAACGACGACTCTGATGATCCCGACGCCTTCGTCTCCACCATTTTTAACCGCCCATGCCCGGACAATGGCAACCGTACGGGCCTCCCGTGCCCCAGCAGCCTGGGGCCGATCGTTGCCCGGCAGAGTGCGATTACGGTCATCGCAGTGGGCGAAGAGAGCTTTATCGATACCAACGGCAATGGCCTCTACGATGTGGGCGAGCCTTTCGACGACCTGCCGGAAGCCTGGCTCGACAAGAACCTGAATGGGCAATTCGACAATACAGCGCCGCTGTGTACACCGGATGGTTCAACTGTCACCGGGCGCTCCTGCGGTGAAGGCCTCGAAGAGATCTTCTTCGATTTCAACGAGAATGGGGTTTACGACGCAGCCAACGGCATTTACAACGGCTCGCTGTGCCCAGTGAATCTCGAAGCCAGCGGCGTCTGCACGCGAGAACTGCTACACGTCAGGGGCCGCACGGTGATCCTTATGTCCGGCCTGCAGAGTTCACATGTCTATCAGGACACGTCGCCGCTCTCCGATGCTCCGGACACGATTGTCGTTTCGTCAGCAACAGGTGATCTGTCGTTCGTGGTCGCCACCTCGGACGTCTACAACAACCCGCCGCCGGCGGGCACCGAGGTCTCTGTGGCGGCTGAATCCTGTGAGATTATCACCGACCGTGGCCCGGTGCCGGACACCGTCAACAATGGTGCACACCTCACACGTTTCACCGTAATAAACAACCAGACCAACGCCAATGAGCTCAGGGGTACCATTGAGATCACCTACGAGGGCTTCACCCGTATCTTCCAGTGCATAGACCAGCCTGGTTAAGTGCGGAGGGAAAGCGGGCTTTGCCCGCTTTCTTTTTGCCGTGATAACTATTAACTAATAGGCTATAGTTTAGAGGTGTTACCCAGGAGACAGGCCATGTCCGAAGCTGAAGCAGAACTCAAGGGCAAGTGCCCGCATTTTGACCTTACCGACCCGGACTCCTACCAGGGCGGCATGCCGCGGGAGGCCTTCAGCTACCTGCGGCGGGAAGAACCGGTGTATTGGCACGAGGACCCGACCCAGGGCCGCGGATTCTGGGCGGTGACACGCCAGGCAGACCTCGACTACATCTCAAAGAATCCGCAGATATTTTCTTCGGAGGTCGAGACCTGTTTCCTGCATGAGCACGACGAGGAAACGCTGCCGCTATTGCAACTCCAACTCATCAATATGGATCCGCCCAGGCACCTCAAGTATCGGCGCTTGGTGCGCAACGCGTTTACGCCGAAGGCAGTGGATTCCTATGAGCCGCGCTTTCGGGAGGTGGCCCACAATATTGTCGAGGCCGCCGTAGAGGGTGGACGCTGCGAGTTTGTCGAGGACGTGGCTGCCGAGCTGCCGCTGATCGCCATCTGCGAGCTGATGGGTGTGCCGCTTGAGAAGCGGCGCCGCATCTTCGAGCTGACCAATATCATGATTGGCATGGATGACCCGGAAATGGCCACCACCCAGGAAGACGGCATGGTCGCCATGATGGAGATGTTCGGTATTGCCCAGGAGCTGGCGGCGGAGCACCGCGCCAATCCGCAGGACGATATCGTCAACGTGCTGCTGACCGGTACCGTGGAAGACGAGCCGCTGACCGATGACGAATTCTGTTACTTCTTCCTGATGCTCATCGTCGCGGGCAACGAGACAACCCGCACGGTGACCAGTCACGGCATGCGCCTGCTGATGGAAACCGGCCAGTACCAGGCCTTGCAGGACAACCCGGAGCTGCTGGAAGGCGCTATCGAGGAATTCCTGCGCTACAACCCGGCGGTGATCGCCTTCCGGCGCACGGCGGTGGAGGATGCCGAGGTCGGTGGCCAGAAGATCAAGAAGGGCGACAAGGTCCACATGTTCTATGGCGCTGCCAATGCCGATGAGGCGGTGTTCGAGGACGGTGACCGCTTTGATATCACCCGTGCCGACCGCGAGGACGTGCGCAACCAACACCGTGCCTTCGGTATCGGTGAGCACTTCTGCCTGGGGTCGCACCTGGCGCGGCTGGAGCTGAGGGTCATCTTCGAAGAGATCCTCGGGCGGATTGCCAATCCGGAATTCGACGGCGAGATCCGCTGGCTTCGCTCCAACTTCATCAACGGCATCAAGAGCATGCCGATCCGCTTTGACGTTTTGCCCGCTGGCGGGGAGCATAGCTGAACCAGTTTCGACAGGATCAGCAGTATGCGCGCCATAGCCATATCCGAGCCCGGGGGCCCCGAGGTCCTCGGTATCACCGAACTGCCGGACCCCACACCGGGCCCCGGTGAAGTCCTGATCGCCGTGCAGGCCGCCGGTATCAACCGCGCCGATATCGTCCAGCGCCTGGGTTTCTATCCACCGCCGCCGGGCGCCCCCGACACCCCGGGGCTGGAAGTCGCCGGCACGGTGGCGGCGCTGGGTGCAGGCGTCGATGCCTGGTCGGTCGGCGATCGCGTTTGCGCGCTGTTAGCGGGCGGCGGCTATGCCGAGCTGGCAGTGGCGGCGGCCGCAGAATGCCTGCCCATTCCCGCCGAGATGAGCTTCGAGGAGGCGGCCGGGCTGCCGGAAACGGTGCTCACCGTCTGGTCCAATGTCATGCAGCGGGCGGCGATCCAGCCCGGCGAGAGCTTCCTGGTCCACGGCGGCAGCAGTGGGATCGGCACCTCTGCCATCCAGATGCTGGACGCCTTCGGCTGTCCGGTATACGCCACCGCCGGCTCTGCGGAGAAGGTCGAAGTCTGCCAGGCGCTGGGCGCCACGCGCTGTGTGAACTACCGGGAGCAGGACTTCGTCGAGGTGCTGCTTGAGGCCACCGGTGGCAGGGGCATCGATGTGATTCTCGACATGGTGGGTGGCGATTACGTTGATCGCAACATCCAGCTTGCCGCCGTCGACGGGCGAATTGTGAATATCGCCTACCTGCAGGGGTCCCAGGTGAGCGCCAACCTGATGCCGGTCATGCTCAAGCGCCTGCAGCTGACCGGTTCCACACTGCGCGCCCGTGAACCCGAGTTCAAGGCTGCCCTGGTAGCGGAAGTCCGCGCCCGGGCCTGGCCCTGGCTCGACGACCAGATCCTGCAGCCGGTGATTCACCAGGTGTTCTCCTTCGCCGAGGTCAGTGAGGCCCATCGGGTGATGGAAGCCAGCACCCATATTGGCAAGCTGATCCTGAGCTGGGAGTAGGGCGCTGGACTATTTCAGCATTGAAGAGGTACGCGATCGTCCCGGGCTGCGACTGGTTGTAACCGCCGGTGTACCGGGTCCCTGGGGCGAGGCCATCAAGTCGGTGCTGGCCCTGAAGGAGCTCGTCTACGTCGCCGCCGCCCAGGAAGCCGGTGGCGAGAATGCGATCCTGGTCGACTGGACCGGACAGGCCAGTGCCCCGGTGCTCGCCTGGAACCGCGAACCGCCACGCATCAGCTGGCTGTCTCAGCTCGAGCTCGCCGAGCGCCTGGCACCGGACACCCCCCTGCTCGGCGGAAGTCCGGCCGAGCGCGCGGAGGTGGTCGGACTCTGCCATGTTATCGCGGGCTACGAGGGCATTGGCTGGCATCGGCGTACCCAGCTTACCGGGCTGGTGATCAGCCGCGGTGAAGCGCCCGCCTACATGCAGCGCATGGCCGATCGCTACGACTATTCCGAGACTTCCTACGCCAGCTGTGAAGAGCGACTGGTAGAGATCCTGGGCTGGCTGGGGGACTACCTGGCCGAGCGGCGGGCCAACAACTGCAACTACCTGGTTGGCGACAGCGTTACCGCCGCTGATCTCTACCTGGCCAGTTTCATGGGCATGCTCGACCCGCTACCAGAGAACCTGAACCCCATGCCGGAGCAGATGCGCCGCGCCTACAGCTATCGCAGCGAGGCGCTGGCCGCGGCACTGGACCCGCTATTGCTCAGCCACCGCGACCTCGTGGTCCAGCGGCACATTACAACCCCACTCGACTTCTAGGAACACCATGCTTTCGCAACAGGAAATATCAGACCGCCTCGAGATACAGGACCTGTGCTACCGCTACGCGGAGCTCATCGACGGCAAGGACTTCGATGCGCTGGCTACCGATGTATTCACCGACGATGCGCACATTGACTACAGCGTTTTCGGTGGCAGCGTCGGCGGCCTGGAGGAGACCATCAGCTTCCTGAAACAGGCGCTGACCAGAGAGGCGTTCCCATCTCACCAGCATCTCAATGCCAATATCCAGGTGAAACTCGACGGCGAGGAAGCCAGCGGCCGGGTAATGTGCTTCAACCCGCAGGAGCTGAGCTTGCCGGAGGGCGGCTCACAGCTATTCATGCTCGGGCTGTGGTACGTGGATCGTTACCGGCGTACGGATGCCGGCTGGCGCATTGCTTCGCGGGTGGAGGAGAAGAGCTGGGTGTTCAACACGCCGGATTTCATGTCGCTCTGAGCTTGAACAAAGTTCAAGGCCATTGGCGTGATGTGTTGTTCAGGTTTTGAATAGGATTTATCGCGGCTGGCGCCGGCGACGGAGCGCTATCAGGCGACGCGCGTGTCTTCTTTCCAGCTATTGAGGCTGGCCAGGTCCATGCGGCTGACGCAGTCCGCCAGGCATGTTTCCAGCTCACAGAGCGCCTGTTCACCTACCTGCTCGAGGTAGAAGGCGCGCACCTCATCGACCGCTTCCGCGCTGTCGCGCATCAGGTCGAGGCCGCGCTGGGTGGGCCTGATTTTCTTGGCCCGGCGGTCACTGCCGTCGATGTCACGAACGATGTAACCGATTCGTTCCATCTCCTTGAGCATCTTGCCCATGGCCTGCTGTGTCACGTGGGCCCGCTCCGCAAGCTCTGTGACGCGGACCGCACCTTCGCTCAGGTTGGCAAACACCGTGAAATGAGAGGGCCGGATCAGTGGGTGGCCGCGCTCGTGCAGGCGTTCCATCACCCGCCGCTCATAATCACGACCAAATTCCAGCAGGAGACGACCCAGATTGACAGAAAGGCGCGGTTTTCGTGCCTTTGCTTCGACTTCCGTAGTCATAGTTGGATCCCTGAAGACGTACCTGTCTTCTGTTCTTTTTCGTGTGCGTTTTTTCCTTCCTTCCAGCCTATAAGAATAAATAGGATAGCTAGTTTTGCCAACTCCATTGGGTGCGGCGGGAGAGACGGGGTATGATGCGCCGCTTTTCGGTTCAAACTGGCAAATCATGGCGAAAATTATCACCTGCAACACCAATGGCATCCGCGCAGCGGCCCGCAAGGGCTTCTTCGACTGGCTGGCGAAGCAGGATGCAGATGTGGTCTGTATCCAGGAAACCAAGGCCCAGGTACACCAGCTCGAAGACCCGATCTTTCACCCGGAGGGCTACCACTGCACCTATAACGATGCCATCAAGCCCGGCTACAGCGGCACCGCGGTGTATTCCAGGGTCGAGCCCCGCAAGGTCACCACTGCGCTGGGCTGGGAGCCGCTGGACGGGGAGGGGCGCTACATCCAGGCCGACTACGACCGTTTCAGCGTGATTTCCCTGTACCTGCCGTCGGGCTCCAGCAGTGATGAGGCCCAGCAGAAGAAGTATCGTTTCATGGACCGGTTTTACGACCACCTGCGGACCCTGCGGCGCAAGCGCCGGGAGTTCGTGATCTGTGCCGACTGGAACATCTGCCACAAGCAAATCGATCTCAAGAACTGGCGCTCCAACCAGAAGAATTCGGGTTTCCTGCCAGAAGAGCGCGCCTGGCTGGACCGGGTCTATGAGGAACTGGGTTATATCGACTCCTTCCGGCTGGTAAACCAGCAGCCGGACGAGTACACCTGGTGGTCAAACCGAGGCCAGGCCTGGGCCAAGAACGTGGGCTGGCGCCTGGATTACCAGATGATCACCCCGGGGCTCAGGAACCGGGTAGTCAGCGCCGACATTTACCGGGATGAGCGTTTTTCCGACCACGCCCCGCATACCATGGTGTTTGATTGGGATATTGACCCCTGATACATTTAGCGCCCTCTTCAACAAGGGTATTTCCATGAGTCTGTTTGTAGCCAACGCCCACGCCCAGGCGGCGGGCCAGCCGGCACCCGGCGGTGAGATGTTCCAGATCGTGTTTCTCATCGGGCTGTTTGTCCTGTTCTACTTCATCGCCATCCGCCCGCAGCGCAAGCGGCAGAAGGAGCACGCCGATATGGTCTCGGCCCTGGAAAAGGGCAACGAGGTGATCACCACCAGCGGCATTCTCGGGAAAATCACCCGGCTCGAGGACAACTTCGTGGTCCTGCAGGTGGCCGACAACGTGGAACTGAAATTCCAGCGTTCCTACATCAACGCCGTGCTGCCCAAGGGGACGCTGAAGTCAATCTAGACTTCCCAGCAAGGATCTCCCTCGCGCGGCTGCCGACGCCGCTGCAGCCGCTGGACCGTCTCACAGAATCACTCGGTGGCGACCACCGGCTCTGGGTCAAGCGCGACGACCTGACCGATGCCGCCATCAGCGGCAACAAGCTGCGTAAACTGGAATTTGTCACTGCGGCGGCCCGTGACCAGGGTTGCGATACCCTGATTACCTGCGGTGGCGTGCAGTCGAACCACTGTCGCGCCACGGCCCTGGTCGGCGCCAGGCTCGGCTTCAAGGTGCACCTGATCCTGCGCGGCGAAGCGCCGGCGGAACCCGACGGCAACCTGCTACTGGATCACCTCGCCGGCGCGCGCATCAGTCACTACCCGAAGCACCAGTACGTCGCTGAACTGCCGGAACTGTTCGCCCATTGGCGCGACCACTACCACGCCCAGGGCCACAAGGCCCTGTGTATCCCGACCGGGGCCAGTGACGGCCTGGGGCTATGGGGCTACCTGGCCGGCGCCCAGGAGTTGGCGGCGGACATGCAAGCCGAATCCATCGGCGCGGCCCACTGGGTCTGCGCAACCGGTTCTGGCGGTACCCAGGCGGGCCTGACCCTGGGCGCGGCACTGGCCGACCTGCCGGTGGATGTCTGGGGCTTCAATGTTTGCGACGATGAGGCCTGGTTCATGAACAAGGTTGCCGAGGACATCGCCGACTGGCAGCGGCGGTTTCCCGATCGCGTCCCGCAGCCAATGCCGGCGTACCGAACGCGAGTGATTGATGGTTATGTGGGGCCCGGTTACGGGCGGGCGACAGCGGAAGTTTTTGAGACCATTGCCGAGCTCGCCAGGCTGGAAGGACTGGTGCTGGACCCGGTGTACACCGGCAAGGCCTTCCACGGCATGCTGCAGGAAATCCGCGCGGGGCGGTTTGCCGGGCGCCGTGACATCATTTTCGTGCATACCGGGGGTATATTCGGTTTATTTCCGCAGCGCGGCGAGTTCGATTTCTCACATTCAGACCTAGCGTAATGCCCCGCAGCGCAGTGAGTTCGACTTCTCCAGCAGGGCCTGACGCCGGCGTATTCTGGTAAGCTCTTGGTCGTGTACCCGGAGCCTTACTGCCATGCCTGACCAGGCGAGCGACAAGCTGGTGATCGCGATCTCCTCGCGGGCCCTGTTCAACCTCGACGACAGTCACGAGGTCTATGAGCGCGATGGCCTGGAAGCCTATTCGCACTACCAGATCGAGCGCGAGGACGAGCCGCTGGAGCCCGGCGAGGCCTTTCCCATGGTGCAGAAGTTGTTGCGCATCAACCAGCTGCTGGACGGAGGCGACCGGGTCGAGGTGATCCTGCTGTCGCGCAACAGCGCCGATACCGGGCTGCGCATCTTCAACTCTATCCAGCACTACCAGCTGTCTATCCAGCGGGCGGCGTTTTGTGGCGGCGAGAGCCCCTACCGTTATATCTCTGCATTCGGGGCCCAGCTGTTCCTCTCTACCGAGCCTGAGGATGTGCGCCACGCCCTGGACCACGGGGTGGCCGCTGCCAACCTGGTATCAAAGCGCAAGGCCGGCAACGACGCCGACCAGCTGCGCTTTGCCTTCGACGGCGACGCGGTGCTGTTTTCCGATGAGGCCGAGCGGGTCTACAAGAGCGAGGGCCTGGCAGCCTTCCAGGACAGCGAGCAGGCGGCTGCCCACCGGCCCCTCAGCGGCGGGCCTTTCAAACCCTTCCTGGCGGCACTGCAGCACCTGCAGCGGGAATTCCCGGCCACCGAGTCGCCGATTCGTACGGCGCTGGTGACGGCTCGTTCCGCCCCGGCCCATGAGCGTGTCATCCGTACCCTGCGGGCCTGGGAGATCCGCATCGACGAGTCGATCTTCCTGGGCGGCCTCGACAAGGGCGAGTTTCTCAAGGCCTACCAGGCGGATGTGTTCTTCGACGACCAGCAGGCCCATTGTGATAGCGCCGGCAGCCACGTCGCCACGGGCCATGTGCCCCACGGCATAGCCAATCAATAGCAGCGCTTGATCCGCCCACCCACGCGACAAGCGTTATTACTTTTTGCGGTTTGCAATAACTCTGCTAAGCGCTATTCTTCATAAGCGCTCTCTACTTTGGGCGCAGGCTCCACAATCAAGGCCTTGCAGGTCAGGCGATGAAATTACAGCAGCTGCGCTACATCTGGGAAGTTGCCCACCACGAACTCAACGTGTCCGCCACTGCACAGAGCCTCTATACCTCTCAGCCCGGAATCAGCAAGCAGATCCGCCTTCTGGAAGACGAACTGGGCGTCGAGATTTTCGCGCGCAGCGGCAAGCACCTGACCCACGTGACCCCGGCCGGGGAAGTCATTCTCAAAACGGCAGGTGAAATCCTCCGCAAGGTGGACAGTATCAAGTCGGTGGCGCAGGAGTTCAGCAACGAGAAGAAGGGCAGCCTGTCCCTGGCAACCACTCATACCCAGGCGCGCTATGCGTTGCCCGAGACCATCAGCACTTTCATCGACCGCTACCCGGAAGTTTCACTGCATATGCACCAGGGTACGCCGATGCAGATTTCCGAGATGGCCGCAGACGGAACCGTTGAATTCGCCATCGCTACCGAGGCCCTGGAGCTGTTCAGCGACCTGGTGATGATGCCCTGTTACACCTGGAACCGCTGCATCCTGGTGCCGCGCGACCACCCGCTGACCCAGCTATCCAGGCTCACCCTGGAAGCGGTCGCCGAGCACGCCATCGTCACCTACGTATTTGGCTTCACCGGGCGCTCCCGGCTGGATGAGGCCTTCATGGAGAAGGGGCTGGTGCCCAAGGTGGTGTTTACCGCCGCTGATGCGGATGTGATCAAGACCTATGTACGGCTGGGGCTGGGTATCGGCATCGTCGCCCACATGGCCTACGACAAGAACACTGACAGTGACCTGGTGCCGCTCGACGCCAGCCACCTGTTCGACCCCAGCATCACCAAGATCGGCTGTCGCCGGGGCACCTTCATGCGCGGTTACATGTACGAGTTTATCGAGCTGTTCGCCCCGCACCTGACCCGCGACCTGGTGGACGAGGCGTTTTCCTGCCACAGTAAATCCGAGTTGGACGCCCTGTTCGCCAACCTGGAACTGCCGACCCACTAAATCACACTGGACGACGAAGCATGGAACTGGTTTGCCTGGACCTCGAGGGGGTTCTCGTTCCGGAAATCTGGATCGAATTTGCCGAGCGCACGGGAATTGATGCGCTGCGCGCCACCACCCGGGATATCCCCGACTACGATGTGTTGATGAAGCAGCGGCTGTCACTGCTGGATGAGCACGGTCTGCGCATCGATGACATCCAGGCGGTGATTGCCGATATGGGACCCCTGGAGGGTGCTCGGGAATTCATTGACTGGCTGCGGGAGCGTTTCCAGGTGGTAATCCTGTCGGACACTTTCTACGAGTTTTCCGCGCCGCTGATGCAGCAGCTTGCCTGGCCAACCCTGCTGTGCCATCGACTGATCACGGACAGCGAGGGCAGGGTGGTGGACTACAAGCTGCGCCAGCCTGATCCCAAACGCGCCTCGGTGAAGGCGTTCCACAGTCTCAACTACCGGATCATTGCCTCTGGCGATTCCTACAATGACACGACCATGCTCGAGGAGGCCGACGCGGGCATCCTGTTCCGGGCACCCGACAATGTCATTGAAGAATTCCCGCAGTACCCGTCGGTCACCAGCTACGATGACCTGCGCACGGAAATCTGCAAAGCCTCAGAGCGCGACATCACGCCCTGATCGCGGTTTACGCCCGGAGGGCTGTCTGCTCCAGGTGCTCCAGGTAGCGGCCGACCTTGTCCCAGGTTTCCTGGTACTCCAGCTGGCAGTTGGAATCGGATACCAGGCCGCCACCGCCCCAGCAGTGAATGACGCCATCCCGGCACAGCAGGGAGCGGATGGCGATATTGCTGTCGAACTGGCCGTCGGCGCTCAGGTAGAACACGCTGCCACAGTAGGCACGGCGCGGCGCCGGTTCCAGTTCGCCGATAATCTCCATGGCCCGTCGCTTTGGTGCTCCGGTAATCGAGCCACCCGGGAAACTGTCACGCAGCAGGTCCAGCGCTGTGCAGTCGGCGCGCAGTTCACCTGAGACGGTGCTGACCAGGTGATGGACGCTGGGATAGCTCTCCAGTTCGAACAGGCCATCGACCTGGATACTCCCGGGGCGACAGCTGCGCCCGATATCGTTGCGTAACAGATCGACAATCATCAGGTTCTCGGCCCGGTCCTTGGGTGAGCGCTGCAGGTCTTCGGCGGCCAGGCGGTCGGCGCCCGGGTCACTGGAGCGCCCCCGGGTGCCCTTGATAGGACGGGTCTCCACATGACGGCCCGAGACGCGCAGGAAGCGCTCGGGAGACAGGCACAGTAGCTGCTCGTCGCCGCAGTCGTGGTAGGCGGCAAACGGCGCAGCTGCGAGCCCACGCAGTCCCTGGTAGGCATTCCAGGGGTCACCGGCGAAGTCCGCGCTGAAGCAGCGCGCCAGGTTGACCTGGTAACAGTCGCCGGCGTGAATGTACCGCTGTACCTGGCGGAAGGCCTGTTGGTAGGCGTCGCGGGGCAGGCCGTTGCCAAAGCCGGAGGTGAGGGCGAAGTCTTCGTGGTTGCGGGTATCTGGCTGTGGCTCGCGCAACCTGTCCAGCAGCCGCTTGCGCCTGGCCGGCGTGACCCCAGGCAGGCAGACGAACAGGCAGCGCTGTAGCACGTGGTCCTGGACCAGTGCCCAGTCATAGAGGCCGACCCGGGCGCCGGCACCGACTGCGGGAGCCAGGTGCTGCAGGGGCAGGCCGAATTCGTAGTCCAGGTAGCCTGCCAGGCCGCCACAGAAGGGAACCGTGTCGGCGGCGTCGCAATGGCTGCCGTTCCACGCTGCCTGTAGGTCGTGAAAGTACTTTACAATATCTTTGTAACTCGTTGTTATTTCACATGTAAAGTCTATCGTTTCGCGGGGGTCGGCGAGCAGGATGTCAAACCTGCCCCGGCTGCTGTGGGGGTAGCAGGAGTCGAGGAAGAGCGGCCTGGGCAGGTCGCGCAGGCGCAAAAACCAGGTGCAGCTATCCGGGTGATAGGGCAGTTCCTCGAGCTGTACGGTGCTGATTGCCATTATTCGTAGAATTCACGAATCAAAAATACGTGAATAAGTGTTTACCCTGCATACATATATTGTTATTGCCTGCTGCGAACGGCGTCGAAATTGACTTCAACAGGCGTTAAACGTATCGTAACTCGCCGTTTATCCCCAGTGTTAAGAACTCCTCCGCATGGCAGACAAGACGGTAAGCCCTAATCTAGTAAATCCCTTCGCCCAGGCTGTTGATCGGGAGTTCATTGTCCCCGGCCAGCTCGCCACCGAACCGGGCCTCTACGAAGAGGCGCTGAAGTCCGGCTTCGACCTGCAGCAGCGACCGCAGCAGGCGGCCGGTGTCAAGAATATCGAGCGCCAGCATCAGAAGCAGCGCATGACGGTCTGGGAGCGTATCGATCTGCTCAATGATCCTGGCCACACCCCGACCATCCTGTTCCAGAACTGGGGCCCCAACCTGGACGGCGCCTCGCTGGTCACGGCGATTATCCGCGTAAACGGTCGCGACGTCGCGCTCTATGGCCACGATTTCACGGTGCGCGCCGGGTCCATGGACGCCACCAATGGCAAGAAGCTGGCGCGGCTGTTTGAGCTGGCCGCCAAGCGCCGAATCCCGCTGGTGGGCATGAACGACAGCGCCGGTGCCTATATACCCGCCGGGGTAGGCGGCCTCGATGGATATGCCGATGCCTTTACCGCGCTGCGCAAGATCTCCGGCATCGTACCCAGCATCATGTGCATGTTCGGCTTCAACGCCGGTGGTGGCTCCTACCTGCCGCGGCAGGGCAGCTTCCTGATCCAGCCCAACGATACCTTCTTCGGCCTCACTGGCCCGGGTGTGGTGAAATCGGTGCTGGGTGAAGATGTCACACCGGATGAGCTGGGCGGCCCGCAGGTGCACAGCCAGAGCGGTGTGAACGAC
>JASJBK010000049.1 GCA_030066555.1 Halieaceae bacterium | reverse complement strand
CTTTGCTGACACTGCCAAGGCCGAGATGGAACTGGGCTGGGCAGCGAAATTCGACATGGATGACATGGCGCGTGACGCCTGGAACTGGCAGTCAAAAAACCCCGAGGGCTACCGGGTAAAAGCCTGAAGCTGGACACAGCACCGCGAGCGGCTACAGTGTGCGAATCGCAACCATCCAGTGCCAGGAGCCCATATGACCAATATCCTCTACAGACCCGCATTCGAGCTGGCCGCTGATATAAAGGCCGGTGAGCTCTCCTCGCTACAAGTACTCGAATTCTTCCTGGAGCGGGTCGCCAGCCTCAATCCGGCGCTGAACGCCGTGGTGGCCCTGGATATCGAGCGCGCGAAGACGAGAGCCGCGGAGGCTGACGCCGCCGCGCAGCGCGGTGAGGACTGGGGGCCCCTGCACGGCGTGCCCCTTACCATCAAGGATGCACTGTGTACCGAGGGCATTGTCACCGTTGGCGGCATCCCCGAGTGCCGGGACAATGTCCCCGCCAGCAATGCTGTCGCCGTGCAGCGCTATGTGGATGCCGGTGCCATCATCTTCGGCAAGACCAACGTGCCATTCATGAGCTCTGACCTGCAGAGCTTCAACGAGGTCTACGGCACCACCAACAATCCGTGGAATGTCGAGCGCACCTGCGGTGGCTCCTCGGGTGGCGCCGCGGCAGCCGTAGCCGCCGGCCTGACCCCCCTCGAGTTGGGCAGCGACATCGGCGGCTCAATCCGCACCCCAAGCCACTTCAACGGCGTATTCGGCCACAAGCCCAGCTTTGGCATTGTCAGCCAGCGCGGCCACCTGCCGCCCGGCGAAAAGGTGATCAGTGAATCCGACCTTTCGGTGGTCGGTCCGATCGGCACCAACCCCGAGGATCTGGAGCAGGCGCTGGACATCCTGGTGGCACCCAACCCCGAAGACGCCCGCGCTTACAGCATCACGCTGCCACCCGCGCGCACCAATGACGTCGCAAAGCTCCGGGTAGCAGTGTGGTCTGACGACAGCTTCTGCCCGGTGGACTCGGAGATTCGCGACGCTATCGAGACCGCGGCGAATAGCCTGGAGGCCGCGGGTGCAACTGTAGATCGAAATGCGCGTCCGGCCGTCGACCCGCAGACCAACCAGGTTAACTACGCCATCATGTTGATGGCGGCGATGGGCGGCGGCATGCCCGACGCCGTCTACGAGATGATGAAGGAGATGGCCGACGGCAGTGACCCGGCGGACCTCAGCCTGCCGGTGCTACAGGCGCGCGGCATCGCCGCCAGCCACCGGGAGTGGACCAAGCAGATGGAGAAGCGCGAGCACATCCGCAGGGCCTGGAGCGCTTTCTTCGAGGATTACGACGTACTGCTGTGCCCCTGTGCGTTTACCACGGCCTTCGCCCACGACCACAACCCGGATATGCACGCCCGCCGCCTGAACATCAACGGCGAAGAGCGCCCCTATCTTGACGTACTGGGATGGGCCGGCCTGACGCTCAACGCCCTGCTCCCGGTGACGGCGGTCCCGGTCGGCACAGCCAGCGACGGCATGCCGATCGGCGTACAGGTGGTTGCTGACTACCTGGAAGACCGCACCGCGCTGGCGGCCGCGAAAATGCTGCAGGAGCATCACCGTGGATTCCAGGCACCGCCCATGTAAAGAAACGCCAGGTGCGGCTACATGCCACCTGGCTGGCACATCGAGGGCGTTTCTGGACTGGCGACCTGCGCCAGCTGTCTAGAGTCCAGCCTCCGCGGGCCTGATCGGCTGCGAAGACCGTGGTGATGCCATGCGCGCATTTACCGCGTTGACGATCCCTGCGGCATCGAGTCCTATCCACTCCAGCTGCAGCTCACGCTTGCCGTGATCGACGAAGCTGTCCGGCAGGCCAAGGTTCAGCAGCCTGGGCAGTCGATTCTCACGCACCAGCAATTCGTTGACTGCAGAGCCCACCCCGCCCGCTACCGCGTTGTCTTCCACCGTGACCAGCATGTCATGGGACTCAGCCAACTCGAGGATTTTTGCCTCATCCAGCGGCTTCACCCAGCGCATGTCGACGACCGTGGCGTTGAGGGTCTCGGCTGCTGACATCACTGCCGGCAACAGCACCCCGAAGTTGAGGAACGCAACGCCCTGCCCTGCTCGCTTTTCTGCCGCTTCACCGATGGGCAGGCGCTTCATCTCTTTCTTGATCTCGGCACCTGGCCCGGTGCCACGCGGGTAGCGCACGGCTGCGGGACCTTCGTGCTGGTAGCAGGTGTACAGAAGCTGCCGGCACTCGTTCTCGTCAGAGGGCGCGGCAATCAGCATGTTGGGGAGGCAGCGCATGTAGGTGAGGTCGAAACTGCCAGCGTGGGTAGCGCCGTCTTCACCCACCAGACCCGCGCGGTCGATGCCGAACGTGACATCGAGGTTCTGCAGGGCCACATCGTGCACCAGCTGGTCATAGCCCCGCTGCAGGAAGGTCGAATAAATGGCCACCACAGGCTTGCCGCCCTCGCAGGCGATGCCTGCACCCAGGGTTACCGCGTGCTGCTCGGCAATGGCCACATCGTGGTAGCGCTCGGGGAAGCGCTGGGCAAACTCGACCATGCCTGAGCCCTCGCACATGGCGGGCGTGATGCCGATCAGGCGCTCGTCCAACAGGGCCATATCGCAGAGCCAGTCGCCAAACACCTGCTGGTACTTTGGCTTCTTGTTATTGGCTGGTGGCTCTACTGCCTCTTCTTCGGCCACCGTGGGCTTGAGTGGTTCCGGGTCCACCTTGTTGATGGCGTGGTAGCCCACCTGGTCCGACTCGGCGGGCTCGAAACCGCGGCCCTTGCGGGTCTGGATGTGCAATAGTTGCGGCCCGTCCAGGGTGCGCATGTTTTCAATAGTCTGTAACAGCTGCGGCAGGTCGTGACCGTCGATGGGGCCGATATAGTGCCAGCCCAATTCCTCGAACAGCGTGCCTGGCGCCACCATGCCCTTCATATGTTCTTCAGTGCGCTTGGCGAGGTCCCATGCCGGGGGCATGCGCTTGAGTACGCTCTTACCGCCCTCGCGCAGGGAGATGTAGGTTTTGGACGACCACATCTTGGCAAAGTAGGCCGCCAGGCCACCGGAGTTATGGCCGATAGACATCTGGTTGTCGTTGAGGACCACCAGCATGTTGGGCCGCACGTGGCCGGCATGGGCCAGGGCCTCGATTGCCATGCCGCCGGTCATGGCGCCATCGCCAATCACGGCGCAGACCTTGCGCTCATCACCTGCGTTGGCAAGCCCCAGGGCCATGCCCATGGCTGCGGAAATCGATGTAGAGGAGTGGCCCACACCAAAGGTGTCGTACTCGCTCTCGGAACGCTTCGGAAAGCCAGACAGTCCGTCGGCCTGCCGCATCGTGTGCATGCGATCTTTGCGGCCGGTGAGAATCTTGTGGGGATAGGTCTGGTGACCGACATCCCAGACCAGGCGGTCGGCAGGTGTGTCGTAGATGTAGTGCAGGGCGATGGTGAGTTCCACCACGCCCAAGCCGGCGCCAAAATGTCCGCCAGTCTGGCCCACCGTCCACAGCAGGAAGGCACGCATTTCCTCGGCAAGCGGCTCCAGCTGTTCCCGGTCCAGCCTGCGTAGATCTGCCGGCAGGCTGACGGTATCCAGCAACGGCGTGTCAGGCCGGGTTAACGGTATCTCATGTAACATGGCACAAGTTTAACGTATGCGGCGCAATTCTGCCTTGCCCGGCGCCCAGTGAGGCGCGCAGCCCGGACTCACTGCTTGAGTATCTTTTCGCCGCTGCCAGACGCCCCTGCCCCCCGCAAACCGACCAACATACCGGCGGCCACCAGCACGCCCGCTCCATTTGCCAGCAGGTCCAGCCCGCTGCATTGCCGCCCGGGGATCAGTGCCTGACCCGCCTCCAGTAGCGCGCCATAGACAAAGATGCCTGCGGCCAGCAGAACCAGGCGACGGAGTGGCCCCGTAAGCGCGATAGGCGTTGCAAGCATCATGAACAGACCGTAGGCGCCCATATGCAGGGGCTTGTCTGAGCCCGCTGTAAAGGCGACCTGTGGCGTAAGCGACAGCCAGGCTATAAGCAAGGCATAAACCACCAGAACCGCGGCTGAGAACCGCTGCAAAACCGGTGCCTGGAGGATGTGTAGATCCATGCCTGCCATTCTATCGAGTTCCACCGCTGTGCTAACATCCGCGCTCCTAGATTCAAGGTATTTTCATGTCCAAGAAAGTTGCTCTCGTCACGGGCGTTACCGGCCAGGACGGCTCCTACCTCGCAGAATTTCTCCTGGAGAAAGGCTACGAAGTGCACGGCATCAAGCGCCGCAGTTCCCTGTTCAACACCGAGCGGGTCGACCATATCTACCAGGACCCACACGTGGCTGAGCGGGACTTCATCCTGCACTACGGCGACCTTACCGACGGCTCCAACCTGACGCGGCTGGTGCAGCAGATTCAGCCGGACGAAATCTACAATCTGGGCGCCCAGAGCCACGTGGCAGTCTCGTTCGAGGAACCTGAGTACACCGCGGACGTGGATGCCCTGGGCGCCCTGCGCCTGCTGGAAGCAATACGCCTGCTCGGGCTGGAAAAGAAAACCCGCTATTACCAGGCGTCCACCTCAGAGCTCTACGGACTGGTGCAGGAAGTGCCACAGACCGAGAAGACCCCGTTCTACCCGCGCTCTCCTTACGGCGTCGCCAAGCTGTACGCCTACTGGATAACGGTCAACTACCGGGAGAGCTATGGCATCTACGGCTGCAACGGCATCCTGTTCAATCATGAATCCCCGCGCCGTGGTGAGACCTTTGTGACCCGCAAGATCACCAGGGGGCTGGCCAATATCAGCCAGGGCCTGGAACCCTGTCTGTACATGGGCAATATGAATTCCCTGCGCGACTGGGGCCATGCTCGCGATTACGTGGAAATGCAGTGGTTGATGCTGCAGCAGGAGCAGGCAGAGGATTTCGTTATTGCTACCGGTAAACAGATCTCGGTGCGGGAATTTATCAGCCGGTCAGCCGCCAATCTCGGCATCACACTCGAATTCAGCGGCGAAGGCACCGAAGAGACCGGCACCGTCGTTGCCATTGATGCGGCCGCCGCCGACCCGGACATCACCACCCGGGTAGGGGACGTCATCGTAAGGGTGGACCCCAAATACTATCGCCCTGCAGAAGTGGACACGCTGCTCGGTGACCCCAGCAATGCCAAGGCCAAGCTCGGCTGGGAGCCCAGGATCACTGTCGATGACATGATTGCGGAGATGATAGAGAGCGACCTTCAGCATGCCCGCAAGCAGCGGCTATTAAAGAGCCACGGCTTCGACATCAACCTGGCGCAGGAGTAGGAGGCAGGCATGACCCGGCAACGCGTTTTTGTAGCCGGCCATCGCGGCATGGTGGGTTCAGCACTGGTGCGTCGGCTCAGCGCAGACGACGGCATTGAACTGGTGACCCGTTCACGCGATGAGCTCGACCTGACCGAGCAGGCCCAGGTGCGCGAGTTCTTTGCCAACGATCACATCGACCAGGTGTACCTGGCCGCCGCCAGGGTGGGTGGAATTCACGCCAACAACACCTACCCGGCAGACTTTATTTACGAGAACCTGGCGATCGAGACCAACGTTATTCACCAGGCACACAGCGCAGGCGTAGATCGGCTGCTGCTGCTCGGCTCGTCCTGCATCTACCCCAAGCTTGCAGAGCAGCCCATGGCCGAAAGCGCCCTGCTGACCGGCACCCTGGAGCCCACTAATGAGCCCTATGCCATCGCCAAGATTGCCGGCATCAAGCTCTGCGAGAGCTACCAGCGCCAGCACGGTCGGGACTATCGCAGCGTCATGCCTACCAACCTGTACGGCCCCAACGACAACTTCCACCCGGAAAACAGCCACGTTATCCCTGCGCTGCTGCGTCGTTTCCACGAGGCGAGGCTCGCCAGCGCTCCCAGCGTTGCCATCTGGGGTACCGGCAAGGCCATGCGCGAATTCCTGCACGTGGATGATATGGCAGCGGCCAGCATCCATGTGATGAACCTGCCGCGCGACGACTACGACCGCGTCACTGAACCCATGCTCAGCCACATCAATGTCGGCACCGGAAAGGACTGCAGCATTCGTGAGCTTGCGGAAACTATCCGCGAAGTCACGGGCTACCAGGGCGTGATTGAATTCGACACCACCAGACCCGATGGCACCCCCAGGAAACTGCTGGATACCAGCAAACTGAGCGAACTGGGTTGGGAGCCGCAGCACTCACTGCGCTCAGGGCTTGAAGATGCCTATACCTGGTTCTGTGAGCACCAGGAGAGTATTCGGGCGGCTTAACCCATCAAATGCCCGAGCTTTCCTGCCTTGGTGGCCAGGTAACCCTGGTTGTGTGGATTGTGGGGCATTTCCAGGGGCAGGCGCTCCACTACGGTGAACCCCAGCTCTTCCAGGGCCTGTACCTTGCGGGGATTATTGGTCATCAGCCTCAGGCGCCTGATGCCGAGATGCTCGAGCATGGGTTTGCAGATGGAGTAGTCGCGCAGGTCGGCGCCAAAACCCAGAGCCTCATTGGCCTCGACAGTGTCAGCACCGTCGTCCTGCAGGCGGTAGGCCTTGATCTTGTTGATAAGGCCAATGCCGCGACCTTCCTGGCGCAGGTAAAGAAGCGCGCCACGTTTTTCGGTGGCGATCGCCATCAGGGCCGCGTGAAGCTGTTCGCCGCAGTCGCAGCGCAGGCTGAACAGGGCGTCACCCGTGAGGCATTCGGAGTGCAGGCGCGCCAGCACCGGCTCGCCGTCTGCCACATTTCCCAACGTCAGGACCACATGCTCCTTGCCGGTTTCATCATCTTCGAAACCGTGCATTTCGAACTCACCCCACTGCGTGGGGAGGCGGGAGGTTTCAACGTAACGTATTGACACTATTGGGGATTTCCAGTCCAGCATGGAGGCGTATACGCCTCGAGGGCGCGTAGTGTATCAAGCTGATGGATCGATTTGAATCTGGAGTATGTCGCGGACGGCTTCAGAACTTGCTGGTCAGCACCAGGATGCCGTCTTTCTCCTGCAGTTCCACGTGCTGCAGGTAAGACACCCCCAGCAAGACCATTTCCGGAAACGAGCCCTCGATGACCGAGGCCTGGACGTGCGGTACCGTGATACCACCGACATCCACGCTGTTGAGCAGCACCGACCAGGCGCCGACCACGCCCGATGCAGTCGAGACACTGCTACGCGGTGCATCCTCGAAATCCACGCCCAGGGCGCGGGCGGTGTTGGCATTCATGGCGACGATGTTGGCGCCGGTATCCACCAGCACCGTGGTGCCGCGGCCATTGATGGTAGCGCGGGTGATGTACTGGCGATTGGTATTCTTGCGAATGCGTACGGTGCGCGTGTCGGGCTTAACAAAGCTGGTGCCAATGCGGGTGGAGACCGTGAGGGTCATTCGCTCGCCGTTGACGTCGGCCAGCGCCTCCCGGGAATTGGCGCTCAGTAGTGAGACGCCCTTCCAGCGTTGCCCCACTTTTACCAGCTTCTGCTCGCCGTCCACCTTGAGAAGTGCCGCCCCCTTGAATAGACCCAGTACCTCGATATCGGCGCGCGCCCACCCGGACAGGGTGAGCAACAGCAGCAGGCAGGTCAGGTGAATGGCTTTCATGTCAGCGTTCCCAACAAGGGCTTCCGAGTCTAGACCAGGGTGACAGCTTTGCCTATCGGCACACCCGGTATCTGTGACAGAGGGTGCTACAGTGAGAACGATGCGCCGGGAGAATTGCCATGGACGACCTGACCATACGACCGCTGCAGGCGGAGGATGAAGCCGACTGGCGGCGCCTGTGGACCGTGTACCTGGAGTACTACGAAAGCACCGTGCCCGAGGAGGTCTATCAGACTACCTGGCAGCGCCTGCTGTCGGGACTGCCTAATGAGTACCAGGGCTTGATGGCCATTGCCGGCGGCCGCGCGGTGGGCCTTACGCACTACCTGTTCCACCGCCACTGCTGGCGCATCGAGAATGTCTGCTATCTGCAGGACCTGGTGGTCAGCGCCGAAATGCGCGGCAAGAGTGTCGGCCGGGCCCTGATCGAAGCGGTGTATGCGGCGGCCGATGCCGAGGGTTGCCCGAAGGTGTACTGGACCACCCAGCACTTCAATGAGGCCGGGCGGCGGCTCTACGACCGGGTGGGTGAGCTCACGCCCTTCATCAAGTACGAGCGCCCGGGCTAGCCCAGCGGCCAGGCACCGGTCAAACCGTACCAGCCAGCGTGCATGACGATACAGCCGAACAATCCGGCTACCATATCGTCAACCATGATGCCGAAGCCACCGTGCACCTGCTTGTCCAGCGCCCGGATCGGCCAGGGCTTGGTGATGTCGAAGACACGAAACACCAGGAAGCCGACGACCACCGTCTGCCAGGTGACCGGCACTGCCCACATGGTTATCCAGAAGCCCACGAACTCGTCCCAGACAATACCGGGGTGGTCGTGCACGCCCAGTTCCTTGCTGGCGACATCACAGAGGTAAATCCCCACCCCAGCGCCCAGCACCACCAATACTGAATACAGGCCCAGGTTTAGCTGGTTCATCAGCAGGAACAGAGGTATGGCCGCGACTGTGCCCGCCGTGCCCGGCGCCTTCGGCGACAGGCCGGAGCCGAATCCAAAAGCCAGGAACTGGGTGGCGCCGCGGAACGGCTTCGGTCGCACTGGGGGTTTCGGGGTGATCCTCGGCTTTTCGGGTTCGGGCTCGAAGTGCTGGTAGCCCGGCACATCGACTTCCAGGTCGCACTGCACGCCCTCGCCTTCGCCGTCTACCTCAAAAACATCACCGATACAGGTGCAACCCTCCGGCGCCGCCTGGTCGGCGGGCAGGGTGAACAGCAGTTCATAATCGTCGCCGCCGGACAGCGCCCAACGCCTGGCCTGTTCGATGTCGGGGATCGACTGCAGCGCGGGGCTGAGCGGCAGCTGGTCGGAGAACACCCGGATGCCCACCCCACCCTGCTCCGCCAGGTGGCGGGCATCGGCGAGTACGCCATCCGATACATCGATGGCGCTGGTGGCGACGCCCAGCAGTTGCCGGCCCAGGTCGAGCCGCGCCGTGGGGCGGTAGAAGCGTGTCAGCAGGTAAGTCTTGTACTGGCTGTGGCCGGGCCACTCGCCATTGATCACCGCGAGGCCAGCGGCGGAGTCCCCGGGCGTGCCACTAACGTAGAGTTTGTCACCAGGTTGTGCGCCATCCCGGGTGAGAGCCTGGTCGGCGGGTACAGCGCCCATTACGGTACAGGTAATCGTCAGCGGCCCGCGGGTTGTGTCACCGCCGACCAGTTCTATGTCGTAGGCCTCGGTGGCCTGCTCGATGCCGCGGGCAAACTGCGAGAGCCACACGTCATTGGCCTCGGGCAGGGTCAGCGCCAGGGTCAGGGCGCGCGGCGTGGCACCCATGGCAGCGAGATCCGATACCGCTGTCACCACGGCGCGATAGCCGACCTGGTCGGGCGGCGCATCCGCATAGAAATGCCGGCCCTCGACCATGGTGTCGATGGAAGTCGCCAGGCGCTCGCCGGGGGCGAGTTCGATGATGGCGCAGTCGTCGCCGATCTCGGAGGACAGGGGCGCGAAGTACTTCGCGATCAGGGAGAATTCGTCGGTCACTGGCCGAGCCAATCAGCTTTTGGCTTCGGCGCTGACTTCCACGCTGCGCAGTTCGTGAGCCACCTGGTCCAACACGCCGTTGATGAACTTGTGGCTCTCGCTGGCGCCGAATTTCTTGGCCAGGTTCACGGCTTCGTTGATTACCACTTTATAAGGGACGTCGATGCGCTCCTTCAGCTCAAAGGTGCCGATGCGCAGCAGAGCGCGTTCGATGGGGTCCAGTTCCTCGAGGCTGCGCTCGACCATGTAGGGGGCAAACGCAGACTCGAGATCGTCGACGTGGGCGGGAATCTCGTGAAGCAGGGTGTGGAAATACTCGCCGTCGACTTTCTCGAAGTCGTACTCGGTGCGAAACTCCGCCTCGATATGGTTGAGTGGTGCGCCGGCCATGTGCCACTGGTACAGCGCCTGCATGGCGTAGTGACGGGCCTTGTGCCGCTTCGCGGCGAGCGGGTTGACGGGTTTTTTGGACAAGGACGTGTCCCGGCTTATAGCTTGCCGAGCAGGCTGACCATTTCCAGTGCCGAGAGCGCGGCTTCCTCGCCCTTGTTGCCGGCCTTGGTGCCGGAGCGCTCAATGGCCTGCTCGATACTGTCCACGGTCAGCACGCCGAAGGCCACCGGCAGGCCGTTGCTGCCGATCACGTGCGCTATGCCCTTCACGCATTCACCGGCGACGTACTCAAAGTGCGGGGTACCGCCGCGAATCACCGCGCCCAGGGCGATGATGGCATCATAGTCGTTGGACTCGGCGAGCTTCTGGCACACCAGCGGAATCTCGAAGGCGCCGGGGGCATAGACCACGGTCATGTGCTCTTCCGCCACACCGTGGCGCTTGAGCGCATCGATAGCGCCGGCCTTGAGGTGCTCCACCACAAAGCTGTTCCAACGCCCTACCACCAGCGCGAACTTGGCGCTGCCAGGATTGAAGTCGCCCTCAATCGTCGTGATTCCACTCATGTTCACTCTCCTTGTCGCTGTCCGGTTTGTGCCTTCGGTTCTCTACTGGAAGGCGATCAGGGTGACACGAATTCGGTCACTTCAAGGTCAAAACCGGAGATCGCATTGTACTTGATTGGCGCACCCATCAGGCGGATTTTTCCCACCCCCAGGTCGCGCAGTATCTGTGAGCCTATGCCCACGGTCTGGTAGCTCGAAGCGCTAGCCGCAGCGCTGTCTTCCCGGGCGCACTGTCCGAGGGCGATGTCCACGCTTTCCAGGAGCGCATCGTCGGTCTCCTGGGAGGCCAGCAGCACTACCACGCCAGCGGCGGCGTCGGTTACCGCATCGAGACAGCGACCGATACTCCAGCTCGGCCAGCCCGGCGCTTCTGCGCCCAGCAAGTCGCGCACCGCCGAGGGTGCATGCACCCGCACCAGGGTCGGCACGTCGGCGCTGATATCGCCGGTGTGCAGCGCCATGTGCAGGCGGCCACTGCTCTGGTCCCGGTAGGCCGACAGGGTGAATTCGCCATGGGCGGTTTGCACCTTGCCCTCCCGCACCTTGCGCACGGTGCGCTCGCTCACCACCCGAAAGTGGATCAGGTCGGCGATGGAGCCGATCTTCAAACCGTTGTCAGCGGCGAACGCCGCCAGCTCGGTGCCGTCGGCCAGCTCACCGGCGGGCGTCAAGACATCAGCGATCATCGCTGCAGGCTGCAGCCCGGCCAGCCGCGCATAATCCACCGCGGCCTCGGTGTGGCCGGCGCGGGTCAGTACGCCGCCGGGCACAGCAGTCAGCGGGAAGATATGGCCAGGTTGGACGATGTCCTCGGCGACCGTGCCGGCGGCCACCGCTACCTGGATGGTGCGGGCTCGGTCGGCGGCAGAAATGCCCGTACTGATGCCTTCCCGGGCCTCTATCGACACCGTGAAATTGGACTTCTCACCGCTGGGCTCATCAGCCATCGGCGGCAGGCCCAGCAGGCGACAGCGGTCTTCGGTCAGCGCCAGGCACACCAGGCCCTTGGCGCGGCGGGCCATGAAGTTCACGTGGTCCGGCTCGACATGCTCGGCGGCCATCATCACCACGCCCTCGTTGGCGCCGTCTTCATTCTCGTCATCCAGCAACACCACCATGCGGCCTTGCCGCAGGTCACTGATGATGTCTTCTACCGTATTCAGTTCCATGCTGACTTTCGCTTAAATGACCATCACTCAGTGGTTCCCCATGAAGCCGTGTTCGGCCAGGAAGGCCTGGCTGATGCCGGCGGCGCCTGGGTCGGCTGCCCGCTCACCCTGCAGCAGGCGCTCCAGGTAGCGGGCGATCAGGTCCACCTCGAGGTTCACGCGGGTACCGACCTGGTACTCGCTGAAGATGGTCTCCTCGGTGGTCTGGGGAATGATGTTGAGGTCGAACTCGGCGCCCCGCACCGCGTTTACCGTGAGGCTGGTGCCGTCCACGGTGATTGAACCCTTGTGGGCGATGTATCTGGCGAGCTCATCGGGGGCCCGCATTACCCAGCGCACCGAGCGACCGTCGTCGGCAAAGCTGACTACCTCACCGATGCCGTCGACGTGGCCAGAGACGATATGGCCGCCCAGGCGGCTCGACGGGGTGAGGGACTTTTCCAGGTTCACCTTGCTGCCGACCCTGAGGTCGCCGAGGGTAGTCAGCGCCAGGCTTTCATTGGAGACGTCACACCAGTAGCCGTCACCGGGCAGGTCGGTGACCGTCAGGCAGCAGCCGCTGGTGCAGATGCTGTCACCGAGCTTCACATCGCCGAGGTCGAGCTTGCCGGTGCGAATGCGCAGGCGCATATCACCACCGCTGGGCTGCATGTCGGCGATCTCGCCGATAGCTTCAACAATACCTGTGAACATAGCTTGTAAACACTAACTGTCGTTACTTTGAATTCGTTTTCGCTGGGACCAGGACCATACGCAGGTCGGCCCCAACCCGGCGCACGTCTTTGAGCGCCAACTTGCGCTGGTCGGCCATCATGTCGATGGGCAGTTCCAGCAGCGGCCGGGCATTGCTGCCGAGCAGCGTCGGTGCCGAATACAGCACCACTTCGTCCACGAACCCCGCCGCCAGGAAGGCACCGGCCAAGCGGGCGCCGCATTCTACCAGAACTTCGTTCACTTCCCTTGCCGCCAGCGAGTCCAGAACGGAGGCAAGGTCCACGCGCTCAGGGCCCGGCAGGGCCACCACTTCGGCGCCGGCAGCTTCCAGCGCATGGGCCGCAGAGGTTCGCTCCCGGCACACCACCAGCACCTGGCCGGGCTGCTGCAACAAGGCGGCGTCGGCGGACATTCTCAGGCTGGAATCCAGCACCACCCGCAGCGGCTGGTCGGGGACATCCAGTTCCGGGTCGCGCACGGTCAGTGCAGGGTTGTCGGCAAGCACCGTCTCCACCCCTGTAACAATAGCGCCGGACCGGCCGCGCAGGCGCTGAACATCGGCGCGAGCATCAGGACCGGTAATCCACTGGCTCTCACCGCTGGCCATGGCGGTGCGACCGTCCAGGCTGGCGGCCAGTTTCACCCGCACCAGGGGTTGACGATCGCGCATGCGTTTCAGGAAACCGGGATTGACCGCGGCCGCCTCGGTTTCAAGCAGCCCCACGTCCACGGCGATACCGGCCTCGGCAAGCGTCTCGATACCGGAGCCGCCCACTGCCGGGTTGGGGTCCTTGAGTGCGATCACAGCGCGGGCAATCCCCGCATCCACCAGCGCTGCGGAGCATGGCCCGGTCTTGCCCCAGTGGTTGCAGGGTTCCAGGGTCACGAAGGCGGTGGCGCCGCGGGGGTCATGGCCCCTGGCGCGTGCGTCTTCCAGCGCCTCGATTTCCGCGTGGTTGCCCCCCGCCGGCTGGGTAGAGCCCTCACCGATGACCTCTCCCTCAGCCACCAGCACGCAGCCCACTGCCGGGTTGGGCCGGGTGCGATAGCGACCCTGCCGCGCCAGGCGCAGGGCACGGGCCATCATGGCAGTGTCAAATTCGGTGCTCATGGGGGTAGAAGCAGTCTAGCCCTCGGCGGGGCTGGCTTCCTGTAGCCTGGTAATCTCGGCCTGGAATTCGGCGAGGTCCTGGAAGCTGCGATAAACACTGGCAAAGCGCACGTAGGCCACTTCATCCAGCTCGCGCAGGGCATCCATCACCAGTTCGCCCACCACCCGGGATTTCACTTCCCGCTCACCAGTGGCCTGCAGCGCATGCTTGATGCCGGTAATCGCCGCCTCGATTTCTTCAACGCTGACCGGGCGCTTCTCAAGAGCCCGCAGGATGCCGCTGCGCATCTTCTCCTCGTTGAAGGGCTCGCGGTTGCCGTTGTGCTTGATGATCTTGGGCATCATCAGTTCCGCCACCTCGTAAGTGGTAAAGCGCTCGGAACAGCTCAGGCACTCGCGACGACGGCGCACCTGGTCACCCTCGGCGACGAGGCGCGAGTCAATCACCTTGGTATCTTCCGCACCGCAGAATGGACAATGCATAGGGGGCTCACAAGTAGCTGAAAATTGCCGTAAGGCCTTGAAGTGTAACAAAAAAGGCGCGTTTCCGCGCCTTTCTGGTAGAACTGGAACAAAGAGCCCTCAGCGGTTCCGAAAAGAGCCTTCGCGGTTCCGAAAAGAGCCTTCGCGGTTCCGAAAAGAGCCTTCGCGGTTCCGA
>JASJBK010000051.1 GCA_030066555.1 Halieaceae bacterium | reverse complement strand
CAGTACCCGGGCGCGGCGGTCCTCACCATCGTGGCTCCAGCCCGGCGCCAGCAACAGGTAGCGCAGGCGGTCCGGCCAGTTGTCGGCGCGCCTGACATCCCGCCAGATGGCGGCATACTCGTGCCCCAGCACGGTCAGCACACTGTCGCCGTCGATATTCTTCGTCAGTCCGTAGACCACCGGTTCTTCATCGACCTCCGGGCTGAAAGTCCCGAACAGCCGGTCCCAGATGATCAGCACGCCGCCGTGGTTGCAGTCGAGGTAGCGCACGTTGGAGCCGTGGTGCACGCGGTGGTGTGAGGGGGTGTTGAAGACGAACTCGAACCAGGCGGGCAGGCGGCGCACACCCTGGGTGTGGATCCAGAACTGGTAGAACAGGCTGATACTGATCATGGTGATGATCATGCCCGGGTCGAAGCCCAGCAGTGGCAGCCACAGCCAGAACAGGAACTTGTGCACACGCTCGCCAACGCCCTGCCGCAGGGCGGTGCCAAGGTTCAGGTACCGGGAAGAGTGGTGATTGACGTGCCCGGCCCAGAACAGCCGCACCTCGTGATTGGCGCGGTGGAACCAGTAGTAGCTGAAGTCATCCAGGAAGAACAGCAGCAGCCACGCCCACCACTGGCGATCGACGACGTCGCGCAGCGGGCTGATGTCGTGCAGGACAATCATCAGCAAGATGGCGACCAGGCGTGGTAGCAGTTCCACCAGGCCGGCGGCGACCAGCATGCTCAGTGAAACGAAGGTGTCCCGCGCCCGGTACCAGCCGAGCTGGTGGCGACGCGACCAGATGGCCTCCAGTGCAATCGCCGCCAGGTACAGCGGGATGGCGAACAGGCTCAGGTCGTCTTTGAGAATTTCCTGCAGGGCGTTTTCCATGACGCGAGCAATAGTACCGGAATGTGGGTCGCGGATGGTCTAGCCGTCGCCGGCGCCGAACTCGATGCCCTGGGCCAGCGGCAGTTCGGTGGAGTAGTTCACGGTGACAGTCTGGCGGCGCATGTAGGCCTTCCAGGCGTCCGAGCCGGACTCGCGCCCACCGCCGGTCTCCTTCTCGCCGCCAAACGCACCGCCGATCTCCGCGCCGCTGGGACCGATATTGACGTTGGCGATACCGCAGTCGCTGCCGGCGGCTGACAGGAAGGTCTCCGCCTCCAGCACGTCGCGTGTGAATATGCAGGAGGACAGGCCCTGGGGCACTTCGTTGTGCAGGGCGATGGCTTCTTCCAGGGTGTCGTACTGCAGCACATACAGCACCGGCGCAAAGGTCTCGGTGCGCACCAGGGCGTCCTGGGATTCCATTTCCACCAGCGCCGGCTGCACGTAGTAACCATGCTCACAATCCGCTACCTGCACCCGGTCACCGCCGGTGACCGGGCGGCCGCCATCGCGCAGGGAATCCAGCAGCACCTGCATTGCATCAAAGGCGGGCTCGTCGATCAGCGGGCCAACCAGCACTCCATCCTCCAGCGGATTGCCGATGGAAATCTGGGTGTAGGCATCTTGCAGGCGCGCCATCAACTCGGCGCGCACGTCGCGGTGCACGATCAGGCGGCGCAGGGTAGTGCAGCGCTGGCCGGTGGTGCCGACGGCGGAGAACAGGATCGCACGCACCGCCATGTCCAGGTCCGCCGAGGGGGTAACAATCATGGCGTTGTTGCCGCCCAGCTCCAGCAGGCAGCGCCCGAAACGTTCGGCTACCAGCGGGCCGACCGCGCGGCCCATGCGGGTAGACCCGGTGGCGCTGACCAGGGCAATACCCGGGTGGCGTACCAGCACTTCGCCGATATCGGCGCCGCCGATGGCCAGGTGGGCGATGTCATCCGGGGCGTCACCGAAACGCGCCGCGGCGCGGCGCAGCAGTTCGGTGCAGGCAAGAGCGGTCAGCGGTGTTTTTTCCGAGGGTTTCCAGATCACAGGATCGCCGCAGACCAGGGCGATGGCGGCATTCCAGGCCCACACCGCCACCGGGAAGTTGAAGGCGGAAATTACCGCCACCGGCCCCAGCGGTTGCCAGGTTTCGCGCATGGTATGGCCGGGGCGCTCCGAAGGCATGGTGAGGCCGTAGAGCTGGCGCGACAGGCCGACGGCAAAGTCGCAGATGTCTATCATCTCCTGCACTTCCCCCAGGCCTTCCTGCAGCAGTTTGCCGCACTCCATGGTCACCAGGGTGCCCAGCGCCTGCTTGTTGGCGCGTAGCTCCTCGCCAAACAGGCGCACCAACTCGCCCCGGCGCGGCGCCGGTACCTCGCGCCAGGCGCGGAACGCCACCCCGGCGGCACTGATCTTGGCCTCCAGGTCCGCCGCCGTATCCTGCGGTGCGCTGCCGAGCACGGAGCCGTCGATGGGGGAGTGCACGGTGAGTTCGCCCCTGACTTTGGAGAGATTCAACTGCTCAAGCACGACTGGCAGCAAATCGGCCATCGATTGATTCATGGGGTGGTCCTATTCTTCAGTAACGGAATACTGCCGTTCGGATTCCGGGGTAAAGATGCGGCCAAAGCGGTTGGCCAGGAAGTCCTCCAGTGCCACCTGCTCCTGGCGCACCAGGCCGCGTTCCGGCAGTTTGCCTTCCACCAGCAGGTCGAGCATCGCGCAGATGGCGCCGGCGGTGGTGAGCTGGATGGCCGAGCGCTGCGCGCCCTCCTCAGCCTGGCCATAGACCTTGTTGACGTAGGTCTCCTGCTGGAGCTGGCCATCGCGCATGCCGCTGACCGTGGCGAATATCAGCACCACGTCCTGGAAGGTGGTGGGTAGGGCGTACTCCATGATGTCTTTCAGCAGGTCCCGGCGCTCCGAAAGTTTCAGGTCGAGCAGCAGGGTGCGCATGATATCCAGGTGGCCCGGGTAGCGGATGGTCTGGTAGCTGAGGTTGTTGACCCGCCCGGCCAGGGTGTCGGCCAGCGAGCCCTGGCCGCCGGAGGTATTGAAGCTTTCGTAGCGGGTGCCGTCGAGGCTGAAGTATTTGCGCTGGGTTAGTGCGGGCAGGGTGATTTTGTTGCCGTCCATGATTGCCTCGCACTGCTCGCAGTACTCGTTGATCAGGCCCTCGGTGCTCCAGGTCATGTTGTAGAGCAGGGAGTTAGTGGGATAGCGGGGCAGGGCGCCGACCCGCATACGCACCGTGTCGAGGGTGTCGAACTTCTCACAGAGCCAGTTGGCGACGATGGAAATGAAACCCGGCGCCAGACCGCACTGGGGGATAAAGGCGCTGTCTGCGGCTTCGGCCAACTCCCAGACCCGGCGGGTGCTGGCGATATCCTCGGTGAGATCCAGGTAGTGAACGCCCGCGGCCTTCGCGGCTTCAGCAACTACCGGGGTGATATGGAACGGCCCGGCGCTCAGCACTGCGAACTGGCCAACCAGTGCTTCACTGAGCACACCTGCGTCTGCGACCTGCAGGCACTGTTTGCTGAGCCTGGGATTGTCCGGCACCCGGCCCAGCTGTGCTTCGGCGCTGTCCAATAGCGTAATGTCGTAGTCGCCGGTGGCCAGCAGCAGTTCACAGATGGTGGCGCCGACTTTACCGGATCCGATCAGGGCGATTTGCGTCATAGGTCTTATGCTGGCCTACAGTTGGTAACCTGTCCTTGTCCTGAGACAAGTATCCCGCGAATCCAGAACACGGTGAAATCCCGCCCATATTGCATGCCGCGCCACCGTCATGCACGCTCCCGGTCAGAGATAAGGAAGACCTGCATGGACTACAACTACGACCCCATTCCGCTGCCGGCGCGCCCGGCGCTGTCAGCGGAGGAATCACTGGCCCGCGCCGAGGCCTTCTATGCGCAGATCAAACAGCGCCACTCGGTGCGGCATTTCAGCGATGCGCCGGTGGACCGCGCGGTAATCGAGAGCTGTCTGCGGGCGGCGGGCACCGCGCCCTCGGGCGCGAATCACCAGCCCTGGCACTTTGCCTGTGTCAGCGACCCCGCCACCAAACGCGAGATACGGCTGGCGGCGGAGAAGGAAGAGCGGGAGTTTTATGGCGGCAAGGCCGGTGACGAGTGGCTCGACGACCTCAAGGACCTGGGCACCGACGCCGACAAGCCGTTCCTGGAAATCGCCCCCTGGCTGATTGCGATTTTTGTGGAGCGCTACGGCGTCAATGAGGACGGCTCGAAACAGAAGAATTACTACACCGCGGAATCGGTGGGCATCGCCACCGGTTTCCTGATCAACGCCCTGCATGAGGCGGGCCTCGCGACCCTGACCCACACGCCCAACCCCATGAAGTTCCTCAACCAGATTCTGGATCGCCCGAGCAACGAGCGGCCCTACATCCTGCTGGTGGTGGGGCATCCGGCAGCGAACGCCATGATCCCGCGCGCCGCTACCGTCAAGAAATCCCTCGAGGAGATCGCCAGCTTTATCTAGCTACCAGGGCAGTTCCTTGCCCTGCCAGTCGTAGAACTTGCCGTTGTCCTCGGCGTTGAGCCCGGAGATAACGCGGGTCAGGCCCTTGGCGCTCTGGGCGGGGGTTATATTGCCCTGGCCCTCGTTCATATCGGTCTGTACGTAGCCGGGGTGGAACACCACGAAGGTCAAGCCCTCCTTGCCAAAGTCCACCGCCAGGGTCTGGTTGGCGCTGTTCAGGGCTGCCTTGCTGGCCCGGTAGCCCAGGCAGCAACCCCAGGTGTTCATCTCCATGCTGCCCATCATGCTGCTGATGTTGGCAAACACCTTGCGATCACTGGCTTTCACATTGGGGTAGAGCGCGGCCATCACGCGGATCGGCCCCAGGGTGTTCACGGCCAGGGTGCGCTCGACGGATTCCATATCGAGGTCTGCCAGTTCACGCCCCCGGTCCAGGGCCACACCGGCGTTGTTGATAACGATATCGATGGGTACGCCCTCCAGACCCTTGGCCATGGCTGCCACGCTGGCAGCGTCGGTGACATCGAGCTGCACCACCCGGGCGCCGGTGGCCTTAAGCTCGGTGGCCTTGGCCGGCTTACGCGCGGTGCCAATGACCTCGAAGCCGGCCTCGGTGAACTCTTCGGCCAGCGCCAGGCCGATGCCGCGGTTGGCGCCGGTGATCAGTACCGTACCCTCGGCGGCCTGCAGCGGTAGGGCGGCGAGAGCACCGAGGAGCGCAGTGACTAAAAGTGCAGGAAAGCGCATGTGGTTCTCCGTATCAGAGTTGTTCACGCAATATAGCAGTCGCAGGCGGCGGCACTCCATCTGGCCAGAGACTGGCGACTGCGGCTATGCTGTGAAAAAACCCTGGCCGGAGAGAAGCCCTGTGAAATCGATGTCTCGTTCCCTGCTGTCGTTGAGCATCGCCCTGGTATCGCTGCCGGTCAGCGCCGGCGGCCTCTGGCTCAGCGAGTACAACCAGCCCACCATGGGCCGCGCCGCGGCGGGTGAGGCGGCGGGCACCGGGGATGCCAGCGATGCCTTCTTCAACCCGGCGGCCATGTCACGGCATGAGCAGTCCCAGCTGATGGTGGCCGGCGGAGTCATCCTGCCGCAGGTGGAGTTTGATGTAGATAGTGGCTCGAACGTGAACGGCACCGGCGATGGCGGCGACGCCGGCGAACTGACGCCCAGCGCCAGCATTTATTACACAAGGCCTATCAACGACCGCTGGACCTTTGGTATCGGCGGCCTGGCCCTGACCGGTTCGGCGCTGGACTACGACGACGACTGGGTGGGCAGGTTTGAAGCACAGGAGGTAAATCTCCTCGTGATCGGTGCTGTGCCCTCGCTCAGCTATCGCGTGACTGACAAGTTGTCGGTAGGCCTGGCGGTACCGGTGATGTACTCCGACCTGGAACTGGAAATTGCAGTGCCGGCGCTGATAACTCCGGTACCCGGTCAGGAAGGCAGGGCAAAAATCGACGGCGACGACGTGCATGTCGCCGCGTCCGGCAGCTTCGCTTACGAATTCAATGAGCACACTCGTATCGGTGGGCGCGTGACCTCCAAGTTCGAGTTCGACTACGACGGCGAGGTGCAGACAGAGTTCATCGGCTCGGTAGGGGTCAACACTGAATTGACCCTGGCCACCGTTGCTCGCCTCGGGCTGGCCCACGATTTCAACGCGCGCTGGTCAGGCTACGCCTCACTGGGCTGGGACAACTGGAGCCAGATGGATGAGGTGTTTCTTTCCACGCGCACCAATGGTGTCGCGCTACAGCGCAATTGGCAGGACACCTATCACTACGGCGTCGGTGTCGACTACCGCATGAATGACCGCTGGACCCTGCGCACCGGGATCGCCTATGACACCAACCCCATCGATGACGACGAGGACCGCACTGCCGATATGCCCATCGACGAGCAGTTCCGCTTCGCGCTGGGCGCCGACTACAAGCGCGATAACGGCTCGGTGATCAGCTACAGCCTGGTGTATGCGGACTACGGTGACGCCGAGTTGGATAACTCGGCGTTCCAGCCGGCGGCCGGCTTCACCGGTGAGTACGGCACCAACGAAATCTGGTTCTTCTCGGTGTCCTACAACATGCAACGCGGCACTTCCCGGCGCTGAAGGCGCCAGCCGCCGGCGCACGCCGCCGGTCTTATTCGTAGGTATTGAGCTTCTTGCTCTTCCAGTACTTGGTGCCCTGCAGCGTGGCCTGCAGGGCCAGGCCGTTCTCGGTGAGCTGGTAGATCGTCGCACCGTCGACGATGGTGCCGGCGACGCTGCCTTCACCACCCTTGTCGCTGCTCTTGGCGGCGGCGTCTGCCTGTGCTGAGAAGTCCCAGCCATACTCGATGAAGTTGTCCAGGGTCTTGCGGCTGTGGAACACGAACACGCCGCGGAAGTCCTTGACGCCAAGACCCAGGCCGACGCCGGCTGAGCCCATGTTCATATAGGTGCGCTCGCCGGAGTCATTGTCGACTACCACCCCGTTGCCGCCACCGCCGGACACGAAGATCACGTTGACGCCGATGTTGGAAAACACGCCGTAGCCCTCGGCCTTGCTGATCATCTCGCGCACTTCAGGCTGCTCCTTGTAGAGGCGTTCCAGGGTGCGCTCGGCCTCCTTGTCGATCTTGGTGCGTTTCTCGGCGTTGCTGTCTGCAAATGCCGGCAGGGCCAGCAGCAGGGCGCACATCAGGGTGCTCAGTAGTCGAGTCATTGTGTGTTTCCTCCAGTTCCTAGTCATTGAGCTCGGGGATCAGCTTCGCGAAGCGGTCGATCATGGGCATCACCTGGTCCGGCTTGTCCCACATGTCCACGGCCACGCCCACGGTGGCGCGCTCGACGCCAAGATCCCGATAGAGCTTGAGCTTGTCGAGATTGGAAGTGTCCATAATCTGGATGTTGATTGCTACCTCTTCAGGGTTGCGGCCGCATTCCGCTACCAACTCCCTGAAATCGCTCACAGCCTGGGCGGCGTCCGGCAGGCCGATATCCACCGGGTACCAGCCGTCGGCCCAGCGCGCGGCGTGGCGGATGCCCAGCGGCCCCATGGCGCCCATGTAGATTTTCGGGCCGCCCGGTTGCAGGGGTTTGGGGTCGGCCCAGACCGGGTCGAAGTCGACATAGTCGCCGTGGTACTCGGCCTCGTCTTCCGTCCACAGGGCGCGGGTGGCCGCCACCGTCTCCCGCAGTACCGCGTAGCGCTTGTCGAAGGGGTGGGGGTTGATGTTGCTGAACTCTTCCTCGTTCCAGCCCACCCCGGTACCGATAATCACGCGCCCGCCGGAGAGCCGATCGAGACTGGCGATGGTCTTGGCCTGGGAGAAGATGTCCCGCTCCATCAGCAGGGCGATACCGGTGCCGAGCTTGAGCGTGGTGGTGGCCGCGGCAGCGGCCATCAATGACACGTAGGGGTCCATCATCTTGCTGTAGGGGGCCGGCAGCTCGCCACCTGGCGGGTACGGGGTCTTGCGGGAGCAGGGGATGTGGCTGTGCTCGCCGTACCACAGGGATTCGAAGCCGCGCTGCTCCAGAGCCCGGGCCAGCTCGGGCGGCGGTGGGTCGGCCAGGGTGTTCATGGAGCTGAAAGCCAGGTGCATAAATCCCCCTTATGCGTTGCAAGCGCCACAAAACATACGGAAGATATCGGGTGCTCACAAGAACACGGATGGAGTATCGATATGGCTATTCAAACCCGGCTGGTTGAATACACGCACGAGGGAGAGGTGCTGGAGGCCTTCATGGCCTGGGACGAGATGCAGTCGGAGCCCAAGCCGGCGGTGCTGGTGTCGCACGCCTTCCGCGGCCGCGAGGAGTTCGAGTGCGGTCGGGCTTACGACCTGGCAAAGATGGGCTATGTGGGTTTTGCCCTTGACCTGTTTGGCAAGGGCGTTATTGCCGAGACTACCGAGCAGGCCTTCGAGCTTATGAATCGCTTCACCAACGACCGCGACCTGTTACAGCGTCGCCTGGGTGCGGTGGTGGACGTGGCCAAGGGCCAGCCGGAAATCGACCCCCGGCGCATGGCGGCCATCGGCTACTGTTTCGGCGGCCTGTGTGTGCTGGACATGGCCCGCGCCGACCTGCCGGTGTCAGGCGTCTGCAGTTTCCACGGCATCCTCAGCCCACCGGAAAAGCCCACCGGTAAGGCCATTCACGCCAGGGTGCTGGTGGAGCACGGCTGGGCCGATCCCATGGTGCCGCCGGAGCAGGTGGTCGCCTTCGCCGAGGAAATGGATGCCGCCGGCGCAGACTGGCAATTGCACGGCCACGGCGGGGCGCTGCACGCCTTCACCAATCCCGATGCCAATGATCCCGACTTCGGAACGGTCTACCACGAGGCTGCCAACCGCCGGTCATGGCAGTCGCTGAGCAACTTCCTGGAAGAGCTGTTTACCGTCGACTAGTCATTCCCGCGAAGGCGGGAATCCAGATTCCGCGCAAGCCACACAAGCTGGATCCCCGCCTTCGCGGGGATGACGGTTTACGCTAGAGCGGCAGGGTTTCAAAGCCGACGCGGGTGAGCAGTTCCTCGGGCACATGCCCCAGGAAAATGACCCGCAGCCGCAGCGGGCCGTGGGCGCCCTTCACCAGGTGGCCGATGATATCGCCGGTGCTGGACGGTCCTGATACCAGGGTAACGCCCCGCGGCAGGCCCTCGGTATCGGTATCCCTGCGAATGCCTGTCCAGGCGTCCTCCAGGCTCGCCACCAGGTCGCGAGATTCCAGAATCACAATGTGGTCCCGGGTCAGCCAGTTGTTGGCGGCCGGGTTGTCGCGATTGCAGTACAGCACCATGGAGCCCGTCTCCGCGATGCCGTAGCGCGCATAGCTGATGCTCACGGCATCTTCAGGCGTGGCAGCACCAAACCGTACCAGCACCCCGCCATCGCGCCAGGGCAGGGCGGCCAGGCGCCGGTCATTGCCCGCTACCGCGCGGTACCCGTTGTATTCCCTATAGACAAAACGCGCGATGCGTTTCACCGCTTCAGGCTTGCTGGCGGCTACCTCCAGGTCGACCCGGTTGGTCTTGAGGCGGGTCAGGAAGTGCTCCAGTACCTCGTCCTCATCAAGCGGGCGCACGGGGGTGTGCCCGAGCGCCGCCAGGTCCTCGGCGATGCTGTCTGAATCGGCGTCGCCGTATTGGCGGCGGCGCACCTCAGCGAGGATTCCGGGTCCGGAGTCAGCCACGATCTGCGCTCTGCTTTTGCCGTCGCTTCCACTGGCGCATAAAGCTTCCGCCCTGGGGCGCGGGGAAGTCCCGTACCTGGGTCCAGCCGCCGGCCATCGGCAGGCGTGAGAACCCGCCGCTGCGCCGTCCCAGGCGGTGGAGGATTGCTATAGCGGCACCCGTCAGTGCCTGGTAGAGCCCGGGGAACCGTGCCAGCCAGCCGTGCAGTTTCAGGCCCCAGCGCCAGCGCGCGGGGGTGATCTTGTTGTGGTTTTCCTCGGCGCGCAGGTCGCGCAGCAGGTCCGGCAGCGGGATGCTGGCCGGGCAGACCTCCGCACAGCGACCGCAGCTGGTGCAGGCATTGGGCAGATCGCTGGCCTGTTCCAGCCCGGTCAGCAGTGGGGTCAACACAGAACCCATGGGGCCCGGGTAGACCCAGCCGTAGGCGTGGCCGCCGGCGCCGATATACACCGGGCAGTGAGTCAGGCAGGTGCCGCAGCGCATACAGGCCAGCATATCCTGGTAATTGCTGCCGAGAATCTCGGTGCGGCGGTTGTCGAGCAGGATCACGTGGTACTGCTCGGGGCCGTCGAGGTCGTCGGCGCGCCGCGGCCCGGAATAAAAGCTGGTGTAGGCGGTGACCGCGGTGCCGATTGCCGAGCGCGCCAGCAGGCGAATCTGTGCCAGCGCGTCCTCCGGGCGTGGCATCAGCTTCTCGATCGAGGCACAGACGATATGCACCTTTGGCAGGGTGGACACCAGGTCACCGTTGCCCTCGTTGGTGACCAGCAGGGTCTGGCCGGTCTCGGCGATCAGGGCATTGCTGCCGATGATGCCGACGTCGGCACTCAGGAAACGCTCACGCAGCACTTCCCGTGCCTCGGCTACCATGGCCGGCGGGTCCTCCAGGCGCCGCCGGCCCAGCTTGTGCTGGTCCAGGAACAGCTCGCGAATTTCCTGCTCAGACTTGTGAAAGGCCGGGCCGACGATATGGCTGGGCGGCTCGCCGGCGATCTGCACGATGTACTCGCCGAGATCGGTCTCGGTCACCTGCAGGCCAGCCGTTTCGAGGTGCTCGGTGAGCCCGGTCTCCTCGGTGATCATCGACTTGCCCTTGCCGACCCGGCGCGCTTCCACCGAGCGGCAGATATCCAGCACGGTGGCATTGAGCTCGGCGGCATCCCGTGCCCAGTGCAGGTGGCCGCCGTTCAGTACAACCTGTTCCTCAAACTGGCGCAGGTAGTGGTCCAGGTTGTCGAGGGTGTGGTCCTTGATGCGCTTGACGTGCTCGCGCAGGGCCTCGAAATCCACTTCTGCCACGGCGGCATCGCGCATCATTGGCATCAGCTGCCCGAGGCCGGTCATGCGCTGGCGCGCCTCTGTTTGCGTCAACGCGACCCGGGCGTTTTCCAGGAAATGCTCGCTGGTCTGCTTCATCGCTCGCCCTCGCCGATGGCGGGTTCGGCGAGCTGGTCGGCCAGCACTTCCACGACGTGGCGCACTTCCAGATCGTGATCGCGGCGGCGGGCGCGCCCGGCGATGTTCATAAGGCAGCCGAGGTCGCCGCCCAGCAGCATCGCGGCGCCGGTGTCAGCGGCATTGTCGAGTTTGTCGTCGACCATCTTCTGTGAAAGCTCGGGCATCTTGGCGCAAAAGGTGCCGCCGAATCCGCAGCAGACTTCCGTTCCCTGTAGTTCGGTTACGTCCACGCCCGCCCTGGACAGCAGCTTGCGCGGTTGCTGCTTGATGCCCAGTTCCCTCAAGCCCGCGCAGCTATCGTGGTAGGTCACCTTGCGGCCATGCAGGGAGGAGACCGGTGGCGAATAGTCCATCACTTCCACCAGGAAGCTGGTCACCTCCCATGTGCGCTGGGCCAGGTCGTTGGCACGGGCATGCCATTCCGGGTATTCGGCCAGCAACCGTGGATAGTGGTGTTTGAGCATGCCGGCGCATGAGCCCGAGGGCACGACCACGTAGGGAAAGCCCGCGAAGGCCTCGATCACCTGTCGCGCCAGGGGCCGGGCCTCATCTACCGCGCCGCTGTTGTAGCCTGGTTGTCCGCAGCAGGTTTGCGCTGCGGGCACTTCAACCCGGCAGCCGGCGGACTCCAGCAGCTCGATGGCGCTGAAAGCCACCGAGGGACGAAACAGGTCTGCCAGGCAGGAAACGAATAATCCGACATGGGGCTGGTGATCACGACTCATGGATCAAGCATACCCCATTTGCCTGAACAGGCTCAGGCGAACAACAGGATGATCAGCGCCACCCCCAGCGAGAAGATGAGGCCCGCATTGCCGTACAACATCGGGTGTCGGCTGTTGATAAGTTTCAGGCGCAGGGTGGTGCGATCGACCTTGATGCCGCGGGTCACGATCGGCTCGAATTCCTGCTGCAAGGGCTTGTCGGCGAACTGTGGCAACAGCGGGTTGCCGAGGTAGACGATGACGTCGTCGATCATCACATAGTTGTGCACGTACTGGATGCGCGGCCCGCGGCCCACCCGGTAGGTGCTCTTGTGGTCGACCACCACGAGCTGGTCGCCCAGGCGGCCGAGGTGGCAACCCCAGGACTGGTAGATCGCGTAGCCGTAGCCGCCCACACCCGCCAGCACTACCAGCGCAGCGACGGTAATGCCGAGGCCGGGTTTGAGGATAATGGCCATGGCCAGCAACAGGAAGGTAAGACCCCCCAGCACAAAGCCGCAGCGGCGCAGCAGGGCGCGAGCGTCGCGCCCCGGGTCCAGCCACTCGATGGAATCACTCTCGATGTCGAAGGCCTTCTCGTCGGTGTCGTTGACGGCCTGGTAGATCTTGCCCTGCAGGGACTTCACGGAACCGAAGATAAACAGGCCCGTTGTCGCGAAGAACAGCATCAGCATGATTACCGCTTGCAGGGACTCGATCTGCTCGATCTGTGATCGGCGATTTAGCAGCGCCGCGGCAATCGGCTCTTCGCTGAATGACGCCTCCAGGCTATTGTCTGCGGCCACCCGGTACACCATGTCGCGGCGGGCGTCAGGCACCAGCAGTTTCTCTCCCCAGGGCACCGGCTGGCCCGGGTGCGCACTCTCGGGCAGTGGTACTGCGTCTTCGGCCTGCCAGCGCGTATCGAAGCGATACAGGCCGGCGGTGGAGCTGTCGCGGCTTTGCATGACCACCCACCAGTGCTGCCCCAACCAGGCCAGCGCAGCGGGGAAGATGTGACCTGTGGCCTGGGCACCGTCTACTGCCAGCGTGTAAAGCCCCAGCTCCTGTCCAAAAAAGTCGTTCTCAGTGCGCAGCGCCTTGACCACGTCCGAGTTGCCCTGGGTCAGGTACAGCACACCGTCCTGCACCGCGAGGTGTACCGGGCTGGACAGGGCGATGGGGTGAGAGGCGAGGGCGTTGCCGTCCCTGTCGTACTTCATCAGCCGGTTGCTGAGCACGTCGGCCACCACCAGGTAACCGCCGTCGCGGTTGAGGGTGAAGGCGCCTTCATTCAGAGGCTCCAGGAGCAGCTCGCATTCTGCGTCGCGCAGCGTGCACTGCTGCAGGCGGCCAGGCTGGGCGTCAATGTTCAGAAGGTTGCGTAGCCAGACCGGCAGGCCCTGCCCGCTGGGCGGCAACTGCTGCAGCAGGGCCCCACTCTCCATGAAGGCGATAGAGGTGGCTGGCGACAGGCCGATGGCGGCAAGATCCATCAGCTCGCCGGGATTGCCGGCCCGGTCGTGTCGCAGTAGCTGGTCATTGATGACTACAGCGGGCCGCTCGGCGCTGTCCACTGCCACGGGGCCTAGTCCGGATGCCGGTCTATCCAGGCTCTCAACCCAGAAGCGCATCCCCACCAGTACAAACGCCACTAGCATTATCGCCGCGCCCAGCATGGGAGCACCGCTGAAATGCTCATGGCGGGCCTGGGCATCCTTTAGTGCACCCTCGGACAGGCGTACATCAAAAACATTGGGTGCTCCCGCCTGACGTCTGCGGCGACTCCCTGTCGAGCTGGCTCTTGGTGTGGGCACTTTTGGCGCGGGCCTGGCGGTGGCCTGCTGCGCCGCGGGGCTGGGCGCTGCCGGGCTTTCAGCCTTAATTGGCTGTTTGGCCTCGGGCGCAGTCGCCTTGCGCGCCGCCTGTTGCTGGGGAGTTTTCGGTTTGGAGCTCTTGGCTTTGGCGCGCTTTTTCTGACCAGGCTTGTGCCGGGCCGCCTCTTCCTGACTCGCTTTTTCCCTCGCGGCTTTGGTTTTGGCAGCTTCTTCCCTGGCGGCTTTCTCCCCAGCGGCTTTGTCTTCCGCAGCTTTCTCTGCAGCAGCTTTCTCTGCCGCCACTTTTTCCCTGGCAGCTTGCTCTTTCGCGGCTTTTGCCTTGGCAGCTTTTTCCTTCGTCGCTTTCTCTTTTGCGGCTTTCTCTGCAGCAGCTTTCTCTTTGGCGGCTTGTTCCCTGGCCGCTTCCTGCTCGGCTTCGTGCTGTTCTACGATTTTCCTGGCGGCCCTGGCCTCCCGGGCCCGCCGCTTCGCGGCTTCTCGCTCCGCCTGTTC
>JASJBK010000053.1 GCA_030066555.1 Halieaceae bacterium | reverse complement strand
CCCAGCACCATATGGCCCAGTCGCAATACCCTCGAGGGATCGCGGTCCGGCCGGCGCGTGCAGTTGACCCGGGGCCGATCGTCGCCGCGATTGACTGCCGGCGCCCGTCCGCAGCAGGGCAGTTCACACCAGTCGCTGAAGTAGGCGACTTTGACTGCGATGCCATTGGGGTCGGTAAGTATCACGCCCGGCGGCGTGCCGGGCAGGTCCAGCGGCGCCGGCGCGTCGCAACCGGTGCGCCGGGCCAGCTCGTCAAGCTCGCCCGGGTCGGCGACGGCAAAGGTCGGCCCGATGAATTCCGCGTGGCTGGCCGGGCGATAGATGACGGCAACCGGTGCGCCGGCTTCTGCGGAGAACAGCAGGGTGCCGTCCTCCTCGCGCCGACCGCTGAGGCCGAAATGGGTAAAGAAGCACCAGGCCGTTTCGCTGTCCGGGCCGGCGAATTCAATCAGCGCGATATCGTGTACGCGTACCGCGGGATCAACGGCGCGTTCCAATGTCTGGAACGGGACGCCGGAATCGGGGTGAAGGCCTGCTGCGGTCATGTCTTATACCTTATACTTGTCAACTGGCGAAAAATATTAGTTGTAATTTCGTCAGATTGCAAGTATTTTATTTTGCACTCCATAACCGAGGCAAACCCATGCCCGAAGCAGCTTCACGTCGCCCCCAGCAGCGCGCCCTGGAAACCCGCAATGCCCTGCTCGACACGGCGATCGCCACGTTTTGCACTCGCGGCTTTGATGGCATCTCGATTCGCCAGCTCGAGGAGCAGGCGGGTGTAAAACGCGGCCTGGTGGCCTACCACTTTGGCGACAAGGACCAGCTCTGGCGAGAGGCAGCGGACCGCCTGTTCGGAGAGCTGGCCGAGGACTTCCTGGCGCGGCTGGATACCCTGGCGGAAGTGGCGCCGGCGGAAGCGGCGCGTGGCATCGTGCGCGCCTTCGTGCGCTTTAGCGCGGCGCGCCCGGAGTTGAACCGGATGATGATGCAGGAGTCAGTCGCAGAGTCCTGGCGGGTGGCCTATATCGTCGACGAGAAAATCAAACCCCTCATCGAAACCCTGTACGAGATGATGCCCGCGGCAGCGCAGCTGCTGTGGGGAGACCGGGATCCGCACCGCTATTACCTGCTGGTGGGTGCCGGTGCCTTTGTGTTTACCGCGGAGCAGGAGTGCCGGCGACTGTTCGGCATTGACCCCCGGGCGGAAGACTTCGTCGAGCGCCACGTCGATATGGTCGTCAACCTGTTAATGGGGGACAGACCCCGTTTTTGAGCGGATCAGTAGTGTGGTGCCCGGGGGCCAGCAAAAACAGTCAGAAACGTGGTCTGTCCCTGTTTTTAGCGCTCGCCGGTAAGTGGTACGAAGCGCACCGGCAGCACGTCGCGCTCCTTGACCTTACCCCCGGCGTCCTTGGTGACCAGGATCAGTTGCTGGGCGCCGTAGCCGTTGTCGACAGGGATGATCAGCCGGCCACCCGGCTTGAGCTGCTCCACCAGGGGTGGCGGAATATGCGGTGCTGCGGCGGTGACGATGATGCCGTCAAAGGGTGCGTGCTCGGGCCAGCCGGCGTAACCGTCGCCGGTCATCAGGGTAATGTTGTCATAGCCCTGCTGTTCCAGCGCGCGTCCTGCTGACTCGGTCAGGCCGGGAATGATCTCGATACTGTAGATATGCTTGACCAGCCCTGACAGCACGGCGGCCTGGTATCCGGAGCCTGTGCCAACCTCCAGCACCACGTGGTCGGGCTCCGGATCAATGAAGTCGGTCATCAGGGCAACGATAAACGGCTGGGAAATGGTCTGGCCGTGGGTGATGGGCAGGGCCGTGTTCAGGTAGGCGCGGGACTGCATGTCTTCCCCCACAAAGGCGTGCCTGGGCACTTCGCCCATGGCCTGCATGACCCGCTCACTGAGCGTCCCGCGCCCGGTGTAGTCCGCGGTATCCCGTGTGGACTGGCGGACTGCCTCCAGCATGTCCATGCGTGCCTCCCGGCTGGCGTCGTCGGTCGGTTCTGCTGCCTGCGCGCTGAAACCCATGCTGCCCGTAACCATCAGGCAGGCGCACAACCAGAGAGTGAGACTACAGGTGCGCACTTGCATCACGTTAAACCTCCTTTTTAACTATAGCCCGCTGTCATGACGGCGGTAGAGCAGATGTCTTAGAATGCCCCGCAAAGACCAAACTTCAGGAGTCTCCATGACCTGCCGCAAGCCCTCGCTGATCTCTCGCACCCTGGCCGCGCTACTGTTCACCGTTTTTGCCTCCACCAGCTTCGCCGAGCCCCTGCGGGTTGCCCTGTCACCGGATTACATGCCGCTGGCATTCATGCTGAACGGGGAACTGCGTGGCATCGAAGTGGATAACGCCCGCGAGGTGGGGAGTATTCTCGGCCGGCCAGTGCAGTTTGTGCAGATGAGCAGCACCGACTACATCGACGCCCTTAACAGCGGCAAGGTAGACGTGGTCATGGGGGGGTACAGCATCACCCCGGAGCGCGCTGCCCAGGTGGACTTCGCTCGCTCATTTATGCAGATCGGCCAGATGGCCATTATCCTGGCCGACCGGGCCGGCCAGTTCGCCTACCCGCGCGCCCTGTTCCAGAAAGGGGTGAAGTTCGCTGTTGAGCCGGGCACCACGGGCCAGGCCTATGTGCAGGAAAACTACCCGCTGGCCGAGATGCGCCTCTACAACTCGCCAGATGAAGCCTTTGCCGCGCTGCGCGAGCAGCAGGTGGATGTCTATGTTCACGACGCTCCCACCAGCTGGAACCTGGCGTCTTCGCGGGACAACTCGGACCTTCTGAGCCTGTATCGGCCGCTGACGCGGGAAGAGCTGGCCTGGGCGGTGAAGAAGGGTAATACCACGCTGCTGCAGCAGCTCAACGATGCGCTGTCCGAGCTGGAAGCCAACGGCCGGCTGACGGCCATCCAGAACTACTACATCCCGGTCACGGTGCAGGTTCGCTGACAAAAACGACAGGCAAAAAAAGGGCAGGGACGAGCCCTGCCTAGAGGTGGTGGTCGGGTCTTGCTAGGGTTGGGGGCTCCTACTTCCCCCCAAAGGGTCTACACATCAAAAATAAAAAACTGCCACCCTGGTGGTTCGTTAGCGGCGTCCCGGGGTGACAGCACAGGGGACCGTAGTCTTGCCTTACTGGTGACGCGGCTTGAAGAAAGGCTTCGCCTTTACAGCCCGCTTCGCTTCACCCTGGATATCAGCTTCCAGGCTGGCGGCGTCAATTACCGGCAGCTCTTCCCGGGTGCGCTTGAACGGCGGTGCGCCGGTGAAATCCGTGGTCCAGACCAGCTCGGTTTCCACGTTGCTGTTGATTTCCATGCTGGCGGTATCAATAACCGGCGCGTCTATGAGCGTGCGCTGGTAGGGCGGGCGGCCTGACATATCGACTTCCCAGACCTTGGCGGTAGCCTTGTCGCTGTGCTCCGCCAGTGCGGGTGTTGCCAGCAGTGCGGCTGCGAGTCCTGTACCAAGTACTGCTTTGAACATTGTATGCCTCCGGATCATTGCGCCATGGGGCGCTGAATGTTGAGTAGTTTACTCAGGTATTAGGATTTGGCTGCACCAAATGGCCAGAGTTTTATATAGGTAAAAGCTATAGGTAGTTGAATTTGCAATAGTAAACCTATCGAAGTAAGGGGCTATTCCGGTGCGCCGTGCACTATTATAGTGCAATATTGCGGGCTTTGCTAACTTTAAATTCAATTAAATCAATGACTTAGCTATGGCCTGATACTTGCAGAGATACCGACACTCGTACCGATGGGTACAGCGTCGAGATCGCGCCATGTTCAAGCCAGCAATAGCCGTCTTCATTCTTTCGAGTTTTTCCTTTGCCACCGCGGCGGTGGCGGAAGACGCTGTGTCCACGTTCGAGCCGTTTGCCCACGAGGTTCCGCTGCAACCCACCGCTGCCGGCAGCTTCACGGTGACTGGAACGCTGGGCGGCGTCGAGGGCGAGTTCCTGCTCGATACCGGTGCCAGCATGATTACCGTCAGCAGCGAGTTTTTCGACGAGATGGAAGCGCGGCAGGCGCTGGAGCCCTCGCGTCGCGTGGCAGCGCGCCTGGCCAGTGGCCGCGTGGAAGCGGTTGATATCTATCGGATCGAGGCCCTGCAGCTCGGCGAGAACTGCCAGGTAGGCCCGGTCGAGGTTGCGGTCATGCCGCGCGGTGGTCGCAACCTGCTGGGAATGAGTGTGCTCATGCAGGCGGCCCCGTTTGCCGTTTCGGCATCACCGCCTGCCCTGGCGCTGTCCCGTTGTGGTATCGAGCCGTCGGTGGCGAACCGCTAACTGCCTCGATCCAGCACCTGGATCACATCACCCAGTTCTTCCCGCAGGACTTCGCGCATATCCTGGGCGAGTTGCCGATAGAACACCCGTGCCGGTGAGGTTGAGCGCCATGCCAGGCCAATGATCCGGGCGAAGGATTCCCCCTCGATATCCCTTACCACCAGGGTTGAATCCGCCTTGATCTCCGAGCGAATGTATAGCGCCGGCAGGAAAGCGATCCCCATACCCATCACTACCATCAGCCGCAGGGCATCGAGGCTGGTGCCCTCGTAGTCGCGCAGTACCTCGGCCCCGAACCGCGTGGCAATCTGCTCGACCATTCGGGTCAGCTTGTGGCCTTCCTGGGTGGTGAGAATCTGCGCGCCGGCGAGGTCAGCGGGGGTGAGCACGGGCTTGTCTGCCAGTGGATGGTCAGCCGACATGACCAGCTTGATGTCTTCCTTCAGTAGCTGTTCGCCATCCAGTTCACTGGAATTGGTGGGCAGGGCAGTGAGTACCAGGTCGAGATCGCCGTTCTCCAGCGCGGCTTCCAGCCGCGACGGGGGCTCTTCGCGAACATAGAGCTTCAGGTGCCGGTAGCGGGCGTGCACCGCGGGGAGTATGCGCGGCAGTATGTAAGGCCCCAGAGTCGACTTGACCCCCAGCCGGTAAATGGCGGCGCCGCTGCTGCTGGCCGTGCCCGCGGTTGCCAGCAGGTTGTCGAGTTCTTCCAGGGTGCGCCGGGCAATCGGCAGCAGCTGTCGGCCCGCGGGCGTTGGGGTCGCACCGCCACGCCCGCGCTCAAACAGCACCACCGCGAGAGTCTTTTCCAACTGCGCCACCTGGGCGGTGATGGTGGGCTGGCTGATGCCCAGTTCCTCGGCGGCACGCCGGAAGCTGCCGAAGCGGGACACCGCAACGAAGTACTCGAGCTGCCTGACGGAGGGTCTGTTCACTACCGCTGTTGTCTAATCGGCGACCCAGTTGCCGTGGAACCCGTAGGGCACACGGCGTGGCAATGAAATCGTGGCCAGCGGTTCACCCTCGATATCCTGCGCATCGAGGACAACCACCTCACTGGCATTCTTTTCGTCGTCCTGCACATAGGCGAGGACCCAGCCCTCGTCCTCTCCGGCAGCTTCGCTGGCTGGCACGAATACCGGCTCGAAGCAGTGGCGGTTTGAGCCGGGCTGGAACACGCTGACGCGGCCTTGCTGCAGGTCGTGCTTGCGGATGCCGCCGGTCACAAAGCCGCTGCCGATTTCCGCCGTGTAACCGTAGCGGTAGGCCTTGCCGGCCAGGCGATCGTCGAGGCGCGGAAACTCCTGGGGGTGGTCATCGATACAGCTCTCGCTGACCTTGCTGCTGTTGCGGTCGATCACCCAGCGGTCGAGCCGGGTGCGCCCCTCGTTGGGGCCGTGGCGGTCGGTGGCAAACATGCGTGGATGACGTGCCACGTCCATCACCACGCGACCCTGTTCGTCCTCGTAGCCGTTCACCGGATGGAACACGTAGCAGGGGTCCACCTCGTGCCAGCTGACATCTTCGGCGCTGCTGTCCTTCGGCAGCAGGCCGACCCGCGCGCCGTAGTCCTCGTCCCAGAGATAGGGGAAGGGCAAACCCTCAACCATGGCGCCCTCATTCAGCGTGCAGGGCAGGTCCAGCAGGATGAAGTAGTTTTCGGTGAACATGCAGTCGTGCACCATGGGTTTGCCCGGGGTGGGCACGTCGACCGAGCGCACAACGTTGCCGGCGGCATCGACGCGCACATACTGGATGTGCTGCCACATCGGGGAATACACCGCGGTGTGCAGCTCACCAGTGTCCGGGTCGCGATGCGGGTGTGCACTGAAACCGCCGCTGAGGCCACCGTTGAAGTCAAAGCGGCCGATGGTATTCAGGTCGTAGTCCAGTTCCACCGGCAGATTGCCGGCCTCGACGATCGCCAGCGTCTTGCCGGCGTGGCCGATGATATTGGTATTGGCGACGCCATGGCCGATAGACAGCGCAGCCGAGGGGCCGCTGACCGCCGGCCAGCCGAAATGCTCGGTGACTTCATCGTCACGCACGTAGCGGGCCTTGTACCACTCGGCCTTGCCGTCGCGCAGGCGCACGCCGTGGGCCATACCGTTACCCAGGAACCAGTGGTAGCGCGCGGGATCTGCATTGACAGGATTGGGGCCGATGCGCAGCAGTCGACCGCAAAGTGCCTCGGGAATGTCGCCGGTGACCGGCAGGTCCGTGGCGGTGAGCTCGGTTTCAACAGGGGCAAAGTTGCCCTGCAGGTAGGGGTTGCCTGTCATAGCTGGTCGCGCCCGGGAGATGGGTTGATCTTACAGTGTATAGCAAAGCGCCAGGCGTGGCGTGACGGTCCTACCGGCAACAGTCGGGGTCTGGTTCGCAGTCGTCGAGTGTTTGCCAGATCCGGTCGATGAGTTCGGAGGGAGTGAACGGCTTGCGCAGCAGGGGCGTCTCGCCACTATCGATGTTCTGCGCCTGCAGGCGGCCGTCGGCGTAGCCCGACATATACAGGGCGCAGGAAAACTTGCCGCGGGCCTTGAGCTCCCGTACCAGCGCGGGGCCGCTCATGTCAGGCATGATGACGTCTGAAATCAACAGGTCGAAGGTTTCGCTGTCGGCGGCGCGCAAGCCTGCGAGCCCGTCTTTCGCCAGCGTCACCTGGAAACCTTCTTCCTCCAGGGCGGTGCGGAGCAGCGCGCCGGCGTAGATGTCGTCCTCCACGACCAGCAATCGCACTTTCGATGCGTCTCTCGGTCGGCTGGCCCTGGAAACCTCGTCGGTGTCCTGTGCCCCGGCATCCTTTGCGTCTTTGCCCTGCACCAGCGGCAGGCTGATGCGCACGACGGTGCCCGCGCCCGGTGCGCTGTCGACATGAATGTTGCCGCCGGCTCCTTTCACCAGGCTGTAAACCGATGCCAGGCCAAGACCGGTGCCACTGCCCAGCCCCTTGGTAGTAAAGAAGGGCTCGAACACGCGCTCGACGGTTTCGCGGTCCATGCCGCAACCGTTGTCCTGGATCGTCAGCAGCGCTTCCGGCTCGGTGTCGTAGTCATAGGGCAGAACCGACAGGGTAATCTTGCCGCCGCTGTCGATGGCGTCGCGGGCGTTACTGATCAGGTTGAGCACGATCTGTTCGATGTCGCCCTGGGACAGGTTGACGTGCAGGGGGGCGCTGCTGGACTCGAGGGAAAACACCACATCCTCACCAATCAGCTGATGCATCATTTCTGACAGCTGGTAGACCACCGCGGTCAGGTCGGAGACTTCTGTTTCCCGGGTGTCCTTGCGGCTGAAGGCCATCAGGCGCTTCACCAGGTCCGCCGAGTGCCGGGCCGCCTTGTTGATCCAGTCCACGTATTCCAGCAGCTGTGGTGAGTCTTTCAATTCCGACTGCAGGAGCTCGGAATAGCCGACTATCGGCAGCAGCTGGTTGTTGAAATCGTGGGCCACGCCACCCACCAGCTTGCCGACGGTGTCGAGCTTCTGGGAGTGCCTGAGTTCCAGCTCGAGCTGTTCGCGTTCAGAGGTGTCACGCCAGGAGGCGTGCAGGTAGGTATGGCTGCCCCGGGAGAGCACCGTCAGGACGACTTCCACCGGGAAGGTGGTGCCGTCCAGCCGGCGGTGTTTCCAGTCAAAGCGATGCGTACCGCGCTCCATGGCGATGGCCAGGTTCTCTGCCTGTTTTTCCGCCGAGGGAGTTCCGTCGGGCTGTAGCTCTGGTGAAATTTCCCAGGGCTCGGTCCCGAGGACATCTGCCTTACTGTCCGCGCCCAGCATACGACAGGCCGCCTCATTGCAGTCAATGAAGCGGTTGTCCTCCATTACCAGGATGGCGTCAGCGCAGCTGTCAAACAGCGTCTGGTACCACTCGGCAGATGATAGGGTCTGTCGTCGTACGTTCATCATGTTGGCGATTTAGGGGTCGGCAGCGGGTTGCGGCCCGGAGCCTTTTTACGCCCTGGGCAAACCGCGCTACCCTCTCAAAAATTTGTACATTTGTCCAGTTTTTTGCATGCGTTTTCCGGGCGTGCTCCACGCCGCAAAGTCGCTTCCGGCATGGCGACGGCGCACCGGAATCGCGACTCCACCTCCTATGAGTCGACCAGGCTTCTCTACTCTTTAATATAAGTGTAGTCGCTAACACACCGCGCTGACGGCTAGTGGAAGTCACGACTCTTGAGGTGCAGCTCCCGCAGGGCGGCGCTGTAGTCGTAGAGCGCGCCGGCGATGACATGGGTGACGTTGTCGCGGGTTTCCAGGGTGCCTTTTACCAGCAATAGCTGCGAGGTCATCAGGGCCTGGCGAAAATGCTCCTGTACCCGCGGCCAGACCACCACGTTGCTGTTGCCGGTCTCGTCTTCCAGGGTCAGGAACAACACGCCCGAGGCAGTGCCGGGGCGCTGGCGCCCGGTGACCAGGCCGGCGATGCGGATAAAGCGGTTGTTGCCCACCGCGGCAAGGTCGGTGTGGCGCTTGCAACGATTGAAGGGGTGGCTGTTGCGCAGCAGGCTCATTGGGTGGGGGCGCAACGACAGCCCCGTGCTGCGGTAGTCAGCCAGCACTTCCTCGGCCACACCGGGCGCGCGCAGTGCTACCGTGTCGTCAAAGTACTGCGAGGGCTGGCGCTGTTCGTTCTCCAGCAGCGGCCGGCTGGCCTCCAGCGCCATGATCTGCCACTGGGCCTGGTGGCGATGGCCGGAGAGGCTGGCCAGGGCGTCGGCATCTGCCAGGGCTTCCATGTCGCGCCTGTCGAGTTGCCCGCGGCGACGCAGGTCGCTGACATTCGCAAACGGCTGCTGCAGCGCACCGGTCACGATGCGCTCGGCACCCTCCCGGCTGAGCCCCTTTACCAGCCTGAAGCCCAGTAACAGTGACCGGTCTTCGAGCAGCTGGTGGTCCCAATGGCTGTGGTTTACATCTACCGGCAGTACCACCACGCGGTGGCGGCGGGCGTCCTGCACCAGCTGCGAAGGCGAATAGAAGCCCATGGGCTGGCTGTTCAGCAGGCCGCAGTAGAAGGCCGCCGGGTGGTGGCACTTGAGCCACGCGGAGACATAGGCCAGCAGGGCAAAGCTTGCCGAGTGGGACTCCGGGAAACCGTAGCCACCAAAGCCCTTGATCTGGCTGAACAGGCGCTGGGCAAACTCCTGGTCGTAGCCGCGCTTCAGCATGCCCTGTACCAGCTTCTCTTCGAAATGCATGAGGTTGCCGTTCTTGCCCCAGCTCGCCATGGCGCGCCGCAGCTGGTCGGCCTCGCCGCCGCTGAAGCCGGCGGCCACCATGGCCAGCTTGATGGCCTGCTCCTGGAAGATGGGTACGCCGAGGGTGCGCTCCAGCACCGCCTTGATCTCGGCGTTGGGGTAGGTGATGGCCTCCTGGCCCTGCCGGCGCCGCAGGTAAGGGTGCACCATGTCGCCCTGGATGGGGCCGGGGCGCACGATGGCGATCTCGATGACCAGGTCGTAGAAACAGGCCGGCTTCATGCGCGGCAGCATCGACATCTGTGCCCGCGACTCAATCTGGAACACGCCGATACTGTCGGCGGCCTGCAGCATGCGGTAGGTGGCGGCATCTTCCCTGGGGATGTCCTGGACGCGACGGATGCGCGGCTGGTAGCGGTGCACCAGCTCCAGGCTCTTGCGAATTGCCGACAGCATGCCCAGGGCCAGTACGTCCACCTTCAAAAGGCCCAGGGCCTCGATATCTTCCTTGTCCCACTGGATGACGGTGCGGTCTTCCATGCTGGCGTTTTCCACCGGCACCAGGGTGGAGATAGGGCTACGGGTAATCACAAAGCCGCCCACGTGCTGGGACAGGTGCCGTGGGAAGCCGTGAATCTCCTGTACCAGGTCGTAGAACTGCCGCGCGCTGCGGCTGGCGCTGCCCATGCCCTGTTCGTTAAAGCGGGCCTCGAGATCGCGGCGGCGGTCCCACCAGGCCAGGCTCTTGGCCAGGTCGTCCACCAGTACCGGGTCCAGCCCCAGGGCCTTACCGACGTCGCGCACCGCGCTGCGGGAGCGATAGGTCACCAGGGTGGCCGCCAGTGCCGCCCGCTTGCGGGTGTACTTGCGGTAGATGTACTGGATGACCTCTTCCCGGCGCTCGTGCTCGAAATCCACGTCGATATCCGGCGGCTCGTCCCGCTCACGGGAGATAAAGCGCTCGAACAGCAGCGAGACCTGGTCTGGCGACACCTCGGTGATATGCAGGCAGTAGCACACCACCGAGTTGGCCGCCGAGCCGCGGCCCTGGCAGAGGATGTTGCGCGAGCGTGCGAACTGCACCAGGTCGTGGACGGTGAGGAAGTAGTACTCGTAGTTGAGCTCCTCGATCAGGGCCAGCTCGGTTTCTATGCGTTCGAGTACCTCTGCGCCGGGGCCGCCGGGCCAGCGCGCCAGGCAGCCGTCGGTGACCAGCTTGCGCAGCCAGCTACCCGGGTCATAACCTTCGGGCACCACTTCCTCGGGGTATTCGTAGCGCAGTTCGTCGAGGCTGAAGCGGCAACGTTCCGCCACCGCCAGGGTGCGCCCCAGCAGGGCCTGGGGATAGAGCTGCGCAAGCTGGTCGAGACTCCTGAGATGCTGCTGGCTGTTGCCGAGGCGCCTGCGGCCGAGCTGTTGCACGCTGGTGTTGAAGCGAATCGCGGTCAGCACATCGTGCAGGGGCTTGCGGCGCGGATGGTGCATCTGCACATCGCCACAGGCCAGCATGGGGATATCCAGTTCCCGCGCCATGGCCAATAGCTTGAGGTAGCGCTGTCGCTCGCCGGCCCGGCGCAGGTGGGTCACTCCCAGCCACAGTCGATCCTTGCACAGGCGCCTGAGCTGGGCGCCGTAGGCGCGGCTGCTGTCGCTGTCTTCGGCGGGCAGCCAGATCAGCAGGCAGCGTTTGAGATGGAAGATCACATCCCGCAGGGCGACCCGGTATTCGCCCTTGGGGCTGCGGCGTCGGGCCAGGCTGATCAGGCCCGACAGTTCCGAATAGGCCGCCCGGGAGGGCACCAGGGCTACCAGCCGGATACCTTCCTCGAGCTGGAATTCGCTGCCGATAACAAGCTGGATGGGCGCTCCCAGGTCGGCGGCTTCCTTTGCTGCCACGTGGGCCTTGACCACCCCGGCCAGGGAGCACTCATCGGTGATGGCGATGGCGCTGTAGCCCAGCTCCGCTGCACGCAATACCAGTTCCCGGGGGTGGGAAGCCCCCCGCTGAAAGCTGAAATTGCTCAGGCAGTGCAGTTCGGCGTACATGGGTACTCTTGTTTTACTTGCGTTTTTGCTTCCGCTTTTGCTTTCGCTGGCGAAGCGCGAGGGGATAGTTAGGCCACTTTAAATTACTGTATATATGTACAGTATATGGCTGGCGCGAAATTGCAAGAACCGATGTCGCTCCTGCAGCGTGCGACTAGTCAGGCGTCGAAGGATTCCCAGCGCTGCCGTACCGTTTCCAGCAGCGCATCGTAGGGCGCGTAGCCCAGCAGCCGGTTCAGGATGGGATCGTGCTTGCTCAGGTAGGGATAGTTGATAAAGCCCAGGGATACCGCCTGTTCAAGCCAGCGCACTGCCGGCTCTGCCTGATCGGCCAGGGCATTGGCCTGTGCCAACAGGCGCGGGAACATGTCGGTGGGTGGTAACACCTCGGGTGCAGGCTGAGGCAGGGAAGCAAATTCTTCAGGGGATGCCAGCGCCGTGGCCAGCAGGCCGGCAATCTGGCCGGGCAGGGTCGCGCGCGTTGCTTCGGAAAAGCCCGCTGCCAGTTCCGCGACGCGTTCGGCTTCACCATTGAGCGCGAGAATCCAGATGTAAAACAGGCGCCCTATCGGATTGCCGGGGTCCATTTCAAACATGTCCCGGTAGGATTCGACAGCGCCGGCGGCGTCACCCTCCAGCACCGCCGCCCAGCCGGGCATGCAACGTGTCAGCGGTGTGAGTGGGTCGAGGCTCAGGGACTGCTCGATCAGGGGGCGCGCCAGCGCGACCCGGCCCGAGATGAGGTAGCAGTTGCAGAGCAGGCTGATGGTGTCGATGTTGTTCCAGTCGCGCTGCAGGCCGGCGCGCAATTCGGCCACCGCGTCCTCCATATCTCCGCGGGCATAGGCCAGCCAGCCGTTCAGCGCAAAACCGGCGGCTGCTTCCGGGTCCAGCGCCTGCACCCGGGCGGCACACTGCTCGGCTTCCTTAAGCGGTGTGTCGCTGGTGTCCAGCCCCGCCTCCCGGTACTGCAGCCAGGTGCGGCCCAGGGTGGCATGCAGTTCGACACTGTCCCCGGCAATGGCCAGGCCCTGGCGCAGCAGCTCGATGGCGTGGTCTATGGCGTCCCGGCGCCAGCGCAGCGATGATTGCCGCGCCTGCAGGACGCACTGCCAGGCCTCGACATTGTCGAACTCGCGGTTGGACAGCTGCCGCTCTTCCCGGGGTGAGAGAGTGATCTCGAGGGCGTCCACCACCTGGCGGGCAATGCGCTCCTGGATTTCGAAGGCGTCCTCAAGGCTGCCGTCAAACTTGTCGCCCCAGATACGCTGGTCGCCAACGGCATCGATCAGGCTCACCGACACCCTCAGCTTCGAACCGCTGCTGCGCACCGTGCCCTCGAGCAGGTAGCCGACGCCCAGGGACTTGCCCAGGGTCACCGCATCATCGCTGCTGCCCTTGAGGGACATCGACGAGGTGCGCGAAATCACTCGCAGGGAGCGAAGGCGGGACAGGTCGGCGATGATTTCGTCGCTGAAGCCGTCAGCGACGTAGGCCTCGGACGGGTTGGCGCCGACAAAGGTAAACGGCAGCACCGCCAGCGAGTCCTGGTCCGGCTGCATCGGTGGTTTACGGGTCGGCGCAGGCGGTGGTGACTCCGCCTGGCTACGCTGCTCCCGCCAGGCGTCCAGCTCTTCGCGAAACGCATAGACGCTGCCCTGGGACTGGTGCATATGACGGTGCACGGGCAATCCTTCTGAGCCTTCCCAGCGCCGCACCGTGCGCACGCTGCGGTTCAGGTAGTTGGCGATGGCCTTCCATGAATCCAGCCTGCCACTGTCATTTTTCGGCGTCATGAAAGCAGTGTAGAGGGACAAAGGTGGCCAAAGCCAGCCACGGCCCGCTTTGCAGATTGAGTGGCCTCAGGGCCTGACCCTAGTCTGGATTCGTGAGTTCAACCAACGCCGCAGGAGGCACACCATGAAATCACGTATTGCAGCAGCCGTATCCACCATCGCCCTGGCCGCCACCCTCGAGTGCCATGGCCAGGCACCCGGCGCCGAAATGGACATCTGGATACCGGTAGCGGGGACCGGGGTTCACTATTTCTCAACCGCCAGGGTGTATTCCCAGCAGCCCAGCGAAACCGGCTTCATACAGCGCAGCACGGACACCGTCGAGCTGGAGGGCGATCTCAACGGCCGCGTTCTTTACCACCCGGTATCGACCTTCGATTTTGCAGCGGGCACGCTGGTCAACACCGGTAACCAGGTCTTCTCGGGGACGGTGCTCGGCTCCGAGCCGGTGATGCTTCACGACGAGTGGTTCCGCTTCGAAGTCAATCTCGCCACAGGCGAGACCGTGGGGGAGATCTACCTTGGCGAACACATGGCCGGGCCACGGGTCCGG
>JASJBK010000052.1 GCA_030066555.1 Halieaceae bacterium | reverse complement strand
GACCGGCGCGACACCGCTCTCACCGGCGAGAAAAACAAACCAGTAGGCCACCACCGCCAGCAGCAGGTTGGCGATCGGGCCTGCGGATACCACCGCCATACGCTGCAGCACCGGCTTGCGGTTGAAAGCATAGGCCTGCTGGCCGGGGGTCACCTCGCCCTCGCGCTCATCCAGCATTTTTACGTAGCCGCCCAGGGGGATGGCGGCAATGATGTACTCGGTATCCAACTTGTCGCGCCAGCGCAGCAGCGGGGTACCGAAGCCGATGGAGAAGCGCAGCACCTTCACGCCACAGCGCCGGGCCACCCAGAAATGGCCGTACTCGTGGATGGCGATCAGGATCGCCAGCGTGAATGCCGTAACTGCCAGTGTGTAAATCAGGTCCACGTTTCTTCTACCGCCTCTTCAACAGGCTCCCCGTGCCTTGCATCCAGGCTTTTCATCCAACCTGTGCATCCGCGAGGAGTTCCTGCGCCAGTTCGCGCGCCCGCAGATCAGCTTGTTTGACCACATCCAGCGATGTGGGTTCAGCGCTCTCGGCACGTTCCAGCACGTTTTCTATCAGCTCGGGAATCCCGGTAAAGCCCAGGCGCCGGTCCAGGAAGGCAGCAACCGCCACCTCGTTGGCGGCATTCAGCTGCGCCATGGCGACGCCGCCCTGCTGCACCGCCTGCCGCGCCAGGCTCAGGCAGGGAAAGCGCGCCACATCGGGGCGCTCAAAGTCGAGCCGGCCTATGTCAATGATATCAAGCTCGGCAACGCCGGAGCCAATACGCTCCGGCCATCCCAGGGCATGGGCGATCGGCGTGCGCATATCCGGATTCCCCAGCTGCGCCAGCACCGAGCCGTCCACGTACTGGACCATGCTGTGAATGATGCTCTGGGGGTGCACTACCACCTCGATCGCATCGGCGCCGACATCGAACAGCCAGCAGGCTTCCACCAGTTCCAGGCCCTTGTTCATCAGGGTGGCGGAATCCACGGAGATCTTGCGGCCCATGGACCAGTTAGGGTGGGCGCAGGCCTCATCGGGGGTTGCCGCCGCCATCTGTGCAGCACTCCACTCGCGGAACGGGCCACCGGAGGCGGTCAGCAGGATTTTCGAAACTCCGGCCATGCCCACCGTGCCGTCGTCCGCGGCGGGCAGGCACTGGAAAATGGCGTTGTGTTCGCTGTCGATGGGCAACAGCCGTGCGCCGTGTTCCGCCACTGCGGCCATGAACAGGTGGCCGGCCATCACCAGCGCTTCCTTGTTGGCCAGCAATACGGTCTTGCCGGCCCGCGCCGCTGCCAGGGTGGGCTCGAGGCCCGCCGCGCCGACAATAGCGGCCATCACGGTATCGACTTCCGGGTGAGCAGACACTTCCACCAGCCCGGCCTCGCCCGCAAGCACTGCGGTTTCTGAGCCGGCCGCGGCCAGCTTTGCAGACAGCGCCTCGGCGCTGTCCGCATCGGCCATGACCGCATAGCGTGGTTGCCGGGCCAGGCACTGTTCGAACAGGGTCTCCACCGAGCGGTTGCCCGCCAGCGCAAACAACTCGAAGCGGTCCGGGTGGCGCGCGACTACGTCCAACGTGCTCACACCAATGGAGCCGGTGCTGCCCAACACGGTGACGCGTTTCACTGCGGCCGTCATCAGGGCAACCAGCCCGCCAGGATCAGGCCCAGGGCCACCACCGGGGCCGCCGCGGTGATGCCATCGATACGGTCCAGGAAACCACCGTGGCCGGGCAGGATCGTGCCGCTGTCCTTCACGCCGCTATGCCGTTTGACCATGCTCTCCAGCAGGTCGCCTACCACCGAGGCGGCAGCGCCGACCACGGCAATGGCGATGATGCCGGCGAGGCTGATACGTTCGAGCTCCAGTAAAAAGTGGGCCAGCAGCGCAAGGCTTATACAGGTCAGCTGGCCACCGACCACGCCCTCCCAGGATTTGCCCGGGCTGACGGTGGGGGCGAGGCGCGTCTTGCCGAAGCGATGGCCAGAAAAATAGGCGCCGATATCGGCACCGGCGACCAGGATGATCATGGCCAACAGCATCAGCTTGCCGTGCTCATAGCTGAGCAGGAACACCGCGGATAGCCAGGCCGGCACCAGCACCAGCAGGCCCATCAGCCCCAACATGGGGCCGGTTCCCCAGAGGGCGCCGCTCATCGGATAGGTCTTGATCCACAGCAGCGCAATAGCCCACCACAGGCAGGCCAGCCCCAGCACCGGCTGCAGCTGCTCGAGCCGCGGCGTGCCGGCGAGATCGGCGTAGAAATACAGGCCGGCCATAGCCCCGATGGCCAGGGCCAGGTAAGCAACGCGCAGCCACAGCGCCCGGTAACCCGCCAGCCGACTCCACTCCCAGCTGGCGATGCTCACCACCAGGGCAAATATCCCGGCCAGCGCGGGCAGCGGTAACAGCGCAACGGCTGCCAGCAGGCTGCCGGCCAGCGCCAGGCCGGTAACGATGCGCTGCTTGAGCTTATCGCGCATCGGCAGCATCCCTGAGGCCAAAGCGGCGCTCGCGGCCACTGAAGTCCTCCAGCGCCAGCGACAGGTCGCGGGCGCCGAAATCCGGCCACAGGGTCTCGGTGAAGTACAGTTCGCTATAGGCAAATTGCCACAGCATAAAGTTACTGACCCGGTGATCACCGCCGGTGCGGATGCAGAGATCCGGAGCGGGCAGGTCGGTCAGGCAGGTCTCGGCATGCAGCAGCTCCGGCGTGATAGCGTCGGCCTCTATCTCTCCGGCCGCCAGCTGCTCGGCCACCCGGCGCGCGGCGCGGGCGATATCCCAGCGGCCGCCGTAGTCAGCGGCGATCACCAGGGTGGTCTCGGTGTTGGCGGCGGTCATGGCCTCCGCCTCGGTCATCAACTGCTGCAGGCGGCGGCTGAACTTGTGGCGCTCGCCTATGAAACGAATGCGGATACCGTCCTTGTGCAGGGCGCGGGTTTCGTTGCGCAGGTAGCGCATGAACAACGCCAGCAGATAGCGCACTTCGCTGCGTGGACGGCCCCAGTTCTCGCTGCTGAAGGCGAACAGGGTGAGTACTTTCACCCCCTGCTCGTTGCAGGCCTCCAGCACATTGCGGATAGCCTCCATGCCCGCGCGGTGGCCCGCCGAGCCCGGCAGGTTCCTGCGCTTCGCCCAGCGATTGTTGCCGTCCATGATGATCGCAATATGCTGCGGAATCACGGTCAGATCTCTAGCAGATCGCTTTCCTTTTCCTCGAGCGCCTTCTCAATGTCGGCGATAAAGGTATCGGTGAGTTTCTGCACCTCGTCCTGCGCGCGGCGCTCTTCGTCCTCGGAAATCTCCTTTTCCTTGAGCAGGTCCTTGAGCATGCCGTTGGCATCACGGCGCGCATTGCGCACCGATACCCGGGCAGATTCCGCTTCCGAGCGCGCCTGCTTGATGAAGCCCTTGCGGGTCTCTTCGGTCAATGGCGGCATGGGGATGCGGATCACCTCGCCGGCGGTAGCCGGGTTCAGGCCCAGGTCAGACTTGAGGATGGCCTTTTCGATGTCGGGCACCACGGCCTTGTCCCAGGCGGTGACCGCCAGGGTGCGACCATCCTCAACCGTGATGTTGGCCATCTGGTTGAGGGGCGTATCGGCGCCATAGTATTCCACGCGTATGTCATCCAGCAGGCTGGGATGGGCACGCCCGGTGCGAATCTTGTTGAAATTGTGGCCGAGCGCCTCGAGGCTTTTAGTCATGCGCTCACGTGCGTCACTCTTTATATCGTCAATCACTGGTCTTGCTCCCTTGTCTTTCTCTGTCCATCTCAGGGATGGATCAGGGTGCCCTCGTCACCGCCGCGCACGATGCTCAGCAGCGCACCCTGCTCTTCCATGGCAAACACGCGTACTGGCAGGTCGTGGTCACGGCACAGCACGATGGCCGTCAGGTCCATAACCCCCAGCTCCTCGCGCAATACCTGGTCGAAGCTGAGCTCTTCGTACTTGACCGCGTCGTCGACTTTCATGGGGTCGGCGTTGTAAACGCCATCCACCTTGGTGGCCTTGAGCATCAGGTCGGCTTCCACCTCGATAGCGCGCAGGCAGGCGGAAGAGTCCGTGGTAAAGAAGGGATTACCGGTACCGGCGGCAAATATCACCACGTCGCCATTGGTGAGTGCGCGCATCGCCTTGCGGCGATCGTAGTGGTCTACCACGCCACTCATGGGAATCGCCGACATCACCTGGGTGGCGATGCTGGAACGCTCCAGGGCGTCGCGCATGGCCAGCGCATTCATCACTGTGGCGAGCATGCCCATGTGGTCACCGGTTACCCGGTCGAGGCCTGCCGCACTCAGTGCGGCCCCGCGGAACAGGTTGCCACCGCCAATGACCAGGCCGACCTGCACGCCGATACCCACCAGCTGGCCGATCTCCAGCGCCATCATGTCGAGGATCTTCGGATCGATACCGAAGTTCTCCGTGCCGGTCAGCGCCTCGCCGCTGAGCTTCAGCAGAATGCGCTGGTACTTCCTGTCACCGAACTTGGGCATCGACCTCCCCTTCTGTTGTTATCGTCCTCTTGGGCCAACTCGATTGTGCGAGGGACCCCTATAAAGAAAACGAGGCCGAAGCCCCGTTTTCCCTGCGGTGGTCAGCCGTTGAGCTGTGCCGCGACTTCCGCGGCGAAGTCCACCTCTTCTTTCTCGATGCCCTCACCCACTTCGAAGCGGATGAAAGACACCACTTCGGCGCCGGCGGCAGACACCAGTTTGCCGACCGTCACGTCCGGGTCCTTGACGAAGTCCTGCTCTACCAGGCTGTTCTCGGACAGGAACTTCTTGATGCGGCCACCGATCATCTTCTCGATGATTTCCGCCGGCTTGCCGGACTCCTGGGCCTGGGCGGTGAAGATCTCCTTCTCCTTGGCCACCACCTCTTCCGGCATGTCCTCCGGCTTTACCACCTGAGGATTGACCGCGGCCACGTGCATAGCCACGTCCTTGGCCAGCTCGGCGTCGCCGCCCTTGAGCTCAACCAGTACCGCGATACGGTTGTTGCCGTGAACATAGCTGCCCACCACGCCGCCTTCAGCGTTGACCAACGCGATGCGGCGCACACCGATGTTCTCGCCGATTTTCTGGACCAGCGACTCACGGGCAGATTCCAGCTCGCCTTCCATGAGGCTGGCGACATTGTCTACCTTGCTGCTGTGCGCCGCGTCCACCACCTGGCCGACAAAACCCAGGAAGCCTTCGTCGCGGGCGACAAAATCGGTTTCGCTGTTGACCTCGACCATGGTGCCGAAGCTGCCGTCTTCAGCGGTGCGAATCGCCACCACGCCGTCGGCGGCGGTGCGGCCCGCCTTTTTTGCGGCTTTCATCCCGCTCGACTTGCGCAGCTCTTCAATGGCCTTCTCGACATCGTTGTCGGCCGCGGCCAGTGCCTTCTTGCACTCCATCATGCCCAGGCCGGTCCGCTCACGCAGTTCCTTAACCAGTGCTACAGACATTGGAATTCCTCCGTACTACCCCTCGAGGGGCGTGAACAAAATTCAGAAATCGGCGGGGTGCCGCAAGCGACACCCCGACAGGGTTGGCGATTACTCGGCGGGGGCCTCTTCGGCCTCGCCTGCCTCGGCCTCGGCCTCAACCTCGACAAACTCGTCGCGAGCCACGGCAGCCTCACCGGCTTCCTCGCGGCCTGCAACGCAGGCGTCCGCGACGGCGGTCACGTACAGCTTGATCGCGCGAATCGCGTCGTCGTTGCCGGGAATGACGTAATCGATGCCGTCGGGATTGCTGTTGGTGTCGACGATACCGATCACCGGAATACCCAGCTTGTTGGCCTCGGTCACGGCAATACGCTCGTGATCCACGTCGACCACGAACAGGGCATCGGGCAGTCCGCCCATGTCCTTGATACCACCAATAGAGCGCTCAAGCTTGTCCATGGCGCGGGTGCGCATCAGCGCTTCCTTCTTGGTCAGACGGGCAAAGGTGCCGTCTTCGGCCTGGGTTTCGAGTTCGCGCAGTCGCTTGATGGAGGCGCGGATAGTCTTGTAGTTAGTCAGCATGCCGCCAAGCCAGCGGTGGCTCACGTAAGGCATACCGGCGCGATCAGCCTGCTCCTTGATGATCTTGCCGGCGGCACGCTTGGTGCCGACAAACAGGACCTTGTTCTTGTTGGCCGCGAGCTGCTTCACCAGCGCCAGGGCATCGTTGAATGCCGGCACGGTGTGCTCGAGGTTGATGATGTGGATCTTGTTGCGAGCACCGAAAATGTACTCGCCCATCTTGGGATTCCAGTAGCGAGTCTGGTGCCCGAAGTGTGCGCCTGCCTGCAGCAGGTCGCGCATACTTACCTGCGTCATTACGTTTACCTTTTTAGCGGGTTAGTCCTCCACATGCCCCATGATCCAACCCTTGTTGAACGATTCCCTCAGTCGCGAACATCGCGCTGAAACCGTGCAATTTCGGGCACCCTGAACCATGTGACGGCATGTGTGCGTCGTTGTTTTGTCCACCTGCGACGGAAGTGCCGCTATTGGACGGCGCGCTTTATACCATAGAATCACCCCTAAGACACTGTTTTTTGGTTGAAATTTGCCCACTCCACGGGCACTCGGGTTACAATACGCGCCCCTTATGAGGTGGCCCCGAAATGGAAGACTACCCAGCACACGACCTACACACAGAATCAGGCCCTATGACCGTGACCCTGAAGACCGGCGATGAAGTCGAGAAAATGCGCACCGCCGGCCGGCTGGCGGCCCAGGTTCTGGAAATGATCGAGCCCCACGTAGTGCCCGGAGTCAGCACCGGCGAACTGGACCGCATCTGCCACGAGTACATCGTCGGCGAGCTGGACGCCGTGCCCGCACCGCTCAACTACAACGGCTTTCCCAAGTCGATCTGCACCTCGGTCAACGAGGTGGTGTGCCACGGCATTCCCAGCGACAAGAAAACCCTCAAGGGCGGCGACATCGTCAATATCGACATCACCGTCATCAAGGACGGCTACCACGGCGACACCAGCAAGATGTTCTTCATTGGCAAGCCCGCCAATCACGCCGAGCGTCTGGTGAAAATTACCCAGGAGTGCCTGTACCGCGGTATCGAGGTCGTGAAGCCTGGCGCCACCCTGGGTGACATCGGCCACGTCATCCAGCAGCACGCCGAGAAGAACTACTATTCGGTGGTGCGCGAGTACTGTGGCCACGGCATCGGCCGGGTATTCCACGAGGAGCCCCAGGTACTGCACTATGGCCGCCGCGGCTCGGGCATGACCCTCAAAGAAGGCATGACCTTCACCATTGAGCCCATGCTCAACGCCGGCCGCCGCCACGTGAAGCTCAACAAAAAAGACGGCTGGACCGTGACCACCCGCGACGGCCGCCTCTCTGCCCAGTGGGAGCACACCCTCGCTGTCACCGCCAGCGGCTGTGAAGTGCTGACGGCAAGGAGCGAAGAACACTTCTCATGAATGCCTGTCCAGGCGAACTGCTAGACCGGGAGGCCCTGGCCTCGGCCTGCGACGCGGAAGACAGTCCTGTCGCCACGGTGCGTGCCGCCTGCGAACGTGCCAATGCATGGCTAAACCAGGAATTTCGCAACGGCCGTGATATCGGTGAACTTCTGCAGCTGCGCGCCGCGGCTATCGACGAAGTCATGCGGCTGCTGTGGGACCGCTTCGACTGGGACGAAGAACGCATCGCCCTGGTGGCGGTGGGCGGTTACGGTCGCGGCGAACTGCACCCGCAGTCAGACATCGACCTGCTGATCCTGGTCGGCGAGGACGCCGAAGACCAGCACGCCAATATTGAAGGCTTCGTCACCCAGCTTTGGGATATCAAGCTCGACATCGGCCACGCGGTGCGCACCATCACCGACTGCACCGAGGCCGCCCAACGCGATATCACCATTTGCACCACCCTGATGGAATCCCGCCTGATAGCCGGCTCAGCCCAGCTGCGCGAACAGATGAAGGCCGCGGTCAGCGTCGACAAAATCTGGCCCAGCGCCGAGTTCTTCCGCGCCAAGTGGGATGAACAGAAAGCCCGTCACGCCAAGTACGCTGACACCGAGTACAACCTCGAGCCCAACGTAAAGGGCTCGCCCGGAGGGCTGCGCGACATCCAGACCATCAGCTGGATCGCCCTGCGCCACTACCGCACCGGTGACCCCGAGTCCCTCAAGGACCTCGGCTTCCTCACCGGCGACGAGCTCAATATTCTGCTGCGCGGCCGCGACTTCCTGTGGCGGGTGCGCTGGGCCCTGCACATGGTGACCGGGCGCGAAGAAAACCGCCTGCTGTTCGACCACCAGCGCGAGCTGGCGCGCCTGTTCGGATTTGAAGACAGCGACATGAGACTGGCAGTGGAGCAGTTCATGCAGCGCTACTACCGGGCGGCGCTGGCGATCTCACAGCTCAACGAGGTGCTGATGCAGCACTTCGACCAGGTCATCCTGCGCTCCGACGCGCCGGAGCAGGTCATCGACCTCAACACGCGCTTCCAGATTCGCAACGGGTTGCTGGAGGTCAAGGACGACGAGGTATTCACTCGCACGCCGTCGGCACTGCTGGAACTGTTCCTGCTGTGCGCCCAGGACGAGCGCATCGAGGGCGTCTTCGCCGCTACCATCCGCCTGGCGCGTGAGCACCGCGACCTGATCGACGCGGAGTTCCGCGCCGACCCGCGCAATCGCCGCCTGTTCATGGAAATCCTGCGCTCTTCCAACAAGATGGCGCTGCAACTCCGGCGCATGAATCGCTACGGTATCCTCGGCAAGTACCTGCCGGAATTCGGCCGCATCGTCGGCCAGATGCAGCACGACCTGTTCCACATTTACACCGTCGATGCCCACACCCTGGAAGTGGTCAAGAACATGCGTCGCCTGCTCTACCCGGAGGACCAGGAGCGGTTCCCGGTGACCAGTCGGGTGGCAGCGCGCTTGCCCAAGATAGAGCTTTTGTACATTGCGGGGCTCTACCACGATATCGCCAAAGGCCGCGGCGGTGACCACTCCGAGCTGGGCGCGGTGGATGCCCGCGAGTTTTGTGAAAAGCACGGCGTCAACGAGCGCGATACCGACCTGGTCGTGTGGCTGGTGGAGAACCACCTGCTGATGTCCGGCACCGCCCAACGCAAGGACATCACCGACCCCGAGGTCATCAATGACTTCGCGGCCACGGTGGGCAGCCAGACTTATCTCGACTACCTGCTGGCGCTGACGGTGGCCGACATCAATGCCACCAACCCCACGTTGTGGAATGCCTGGCGCGGCTCCCTCCTGCGCCAGTTGTATACCGAGACCCGGCGCGCCCTGCAGCGCGGACTCGACAACCAGGTGGGCAAGGCCGAAGCCATCGCCGACACCCAGCGCCGTGCCCGGGAGCGCCTCGAGGACCGCGGCTTCCTCGCCGAGGAAGTCGAAGCCCTGTGGGCCGAGGCCGGCGAGGACTACTTCCTGCGCGAACACGTGGACGATATCGTCTGGCACACCGAGGCCATCGCCCAGCACTACGACAAGTCCACGCCGCTGGTGCTGGTAAAGCCCGACCTGGTGATACAGAACGACGCCGCCACCCAGATCTTTATCCACGCCCGCAACCAGAACTACCTGTTCTCGGTGGTCACCGCGGCACTGGAGCAGTTGCACCTGAGCGTACTCGATGCCCGTCTCTACAACTCGATAGACGGCATGGCCATGGACACGTTCTACGTGCTGGACGAGAGCGGCGCCTCGATCGCCAATGACAGCCATCGCCTTCGGCAAATCGTCGAGTTCCTGACTACTACGCTCACCGACCGCGACCGCTTCCCGGAGGTGGTGGCGCGCCGCACGCCACGGGCGATCCGCTACTTTGCCATGCCCACCGAAACCAGCATGTACCTGGACCCGGTCAAGAACGTCAGCGTACTGGAAGTCACCACCCCGGACCGACCGGGCCTGCTGGCCCGCATCGGGCGTATCTTCTTCGAGCACGGCATCGTGCTGCAGGCAGCCAAGATCACCACCCTCGGCGAGCGCGTCGAGGACGTATTCTTCGTTACCGACGCCGACCACGAACCCCTGGAAGACCCCGACCTGGTCGCCAACATCCGCAGCGCAATCTGCAAGGAACTGGACGAACAGGCAGCGGCCTGATCCGCCCCCGCCATGAATCCGGAACTGGACCTGCTGCAGCCCTACCCCTTTGAGCGCCTGCGGGCCCTGTTCGCCGACCTTGAGCCGCCTGCGGCACCGGCAATCAACCTCGGCATCGGCGAGCCGCAACACGCAGCCCCTGAGTTTGTCCTGCAGGTGCTGGCGCAGGAACTGCCTGGACTGGCGCGCTACCCGGCCACCCGCGGCATCCCGGAACTGCGCAACGCCATGGCCAGCTGGCTGGCGACGCGCTTCGGCCTGCCCGGCGTCGACCCGGAGCGCGAAATCCTGCCGGTAGCCGGAACCCGCGAAGGCCTGTTCGCCATCGCCCAGGCGGTAATCGATCGCAGTCGCGACCCGCTGGTGCTGTGCCCCAATCCGTTCTACCAGATCTACGAGGGTGCCGCGCTGCTGGCGGGTGCCGAGATCGAGTTCCTGGATTGCCGGGAGGAGAGCGGCTTCATTCCGGACTACGCCTCGGTACCCGCCGAGACCTGGCAGCGCTGCCAGCTGCTATACCTGTGCAACCCGGGCAATCCCAGCGGCGCGATTACCCCGCTTGCCACGCTCAAACAGCTGGTAGCCCTGGCCCGGGAACACGACTTTGTCATCGTCAGCGACGAGTGCTACTCGGAAATCTACAGCGATGAAACCACGCCCCCGCCGGGTTTGCTGCAGGCCTGTGTCGAAGCGGGCCTGCCCGGCTATGACCACTGCCTGGTATTTCACAGCCTGTCCAAGCGCTCCAACCTGCCTGGGCTGCGCTCGGGTTTCGTGGCAGGTGATGCACGCCTGGTCGACGGCTTCCTGCGCTATCGCACCTACCACGGCTGCGCCATGCCGCTGCACCACCAGCAGGCCAGCGTCGCAGCCTGGTCAGACGAGGAGCACGTGAGGGAAAACCGCGCTCTGTACCGCCAGAAATTTGATGCGGTGTGCGAGCGGCTGGGCGACGCACTGGACCTCACGCGCCCGCCCGCAGGCTTCTACCTGTGGCCGAAGACCCCGATCGCGGACACCGAGTTCGCACGGCGACTCTATGCCGCGCACCATTTGACGGTGCTGCCCGGGCGCTTCCTGGGCCGGGACACGGCAGCCGGCAACCCTGGCGAAAGCCGGGTACGCCTGGCGCTGGTACCGCCGCTGGAGGACTGCCTGCGAGCCGCCGATTGCCTGCGCGACACTCTCACTCGGCTGGGCTGACCATGGGCCGTACGAAATTGCGAACAGGACGTCGCGCAAAAAGGGGTTTCGCGTGTTAAAGGCAGAAAGAGTCGCCTACATTCTCGAGCGCCTGCAGGATCTCTACCCGGACCCGCCGGTACCGCTGGATCACAATGATCCCTACACGCTGCTGGTCGCCGTGCTCCTCAGCGCCCAATGCACCGATGAGAGGGTCAACCAGGTCACGCCGGCGCTGTTCGCGACGGCCGACAACCCCTTCGATATGGCGCAACTCAGCGCCGATGCGATCCGCGAGATCATCCGCCCCTGCGGCCTGTCGCCGCAGAAGTCCAAGGCCATCAAGCGGCTCAGTGAAATCCTGGTGGAAGCCTACGACGGCGAGGTACCCGCGGACATGGCGGCGCTGGAAGAGTTACCCGGTGTCGGCCACAAGACCGCCAGCGTGGTAATGGCCCAGGCCTTCGGGGTGCCCGCCTTCCCGGTGGACACCCACATTCACCGGCTGGCGCAGCGCTGGGGCCTGAGCAGCGGCAAGAACGTGACCCAGACCGAGAAAGACCTCAAGCGCCTGTTCCCCGAAGAGTGCTGGAACGACCTGCACCTGCAGATCATTTTCTATGGCCGAGAGTTCTGCACCGCCCGCGGCTGTGACGGCACCACCTGCGAGATCTGCCGTACCTGCTACCCGGACCGCAAGCGGCCCAAGAAGACCCGCAAAGCCTGAGCCGGTCAGCGCGGGCTGAGGGCAAAGACCTCCGCGCGACCCCGGCCGCGCGGGTCTGCCGCAGCCTCCACGCCGCCGCCTTCATCGACGGTTATCAACTGGACATCGCCCAGCGGCCCCCAGCTGTTGGCCTCGACGCGATAACCCATGGCACTGAGGCGTTCACTCACGCTGGGGGCAATGTCCCGCCCGGGGTCGTGGCGAATCAGTCGCGCCGCGGGAAGCTGGTGGTGAAAGCGCGTCGCGGCCACCGCCTGCTCGGCACTCATGCCGAAATCGAGCACGTTGAGCAACACCTGCAGTACCGAGGTGAAGATGGTGCTGCCACCGGGCGTGCCGACCACGGCGGCGACCTCACCGTCCCGCAGCAGCACGGTGGGCGACATGGAAGACAGCATGCGCTTGCCGGGCGCAATGGCGTTCATGTCGCGGCCAATCACGCCGAAGGCGTTGGGCACCCCGGGCTTGGCACTAAAATCATTCATCTGGTTGTTGAGCAGGAAGCCGGCGCCCTCCACTACCACGCCGCTGCCGAACTCCCAGTTCTGGGTATAGGTCAGCGCCACCGCATTGCCTTCGGCATCGAGTATCGAAAAGTGCGTGGTCTGGTGGCTCTCGACCGTGGTCAGCTGGCCACTGGTGTCGAACTGGCCCAACCCGGGTGCGACATTTTCAGATATGGCCTCAGCCTCGACGCCCGCCGCGCGGCGTTGCAGATAGTCAGGCTCCAGCAACGCGTCCACGGGCACGGTGGCGAAATCCGGGTCACCCAGGTATTCGGCACGATCGGCGAAGGCCCGCTTTTCCAGCTCCGCCAGCAGGTGCACATAGCGCGCCGAGTTGTGGCCGACGCCATTGAACAGTTCGCTGGCGGCATCATGCATACCCAGCAGCTGCACCAGCGCGATGCCCCCGGAACTCGGCGGCGGCGACGACACCACCTGGTGTCCGCGCCAGGGCGCGCTAAGCGGCGTGCGCCAGGGGGCGGTGTACTCCGCCAGGTCCTGCTGTGTGATCAGCCCGCCGCTGCGCTGCATCTGGGCAACGATCAACTCGGCAATGCGACCGCTGTAGAAATCGTCAGGATTGGCCGCCAGTCGCTTCAGGGTCGCGGCCAGCCGCGGCTGCCGGAAGAGGGTACCGGCGTCCATGCCACCGAAGTGCTCGGCAAAATTGGTATCGTCACCGAAGTGCTCGATGGCGCCATCCTTCATGGCGGCGAGATCCGGGTGTACCTCGAAGCCTGTGGCGGCGAGTTCTATGGCCGGCTGCAGCAGCCGCGACCAGGGCAGTCGCGCATAGCGGGCATGGGCCTCGAGCATGCCGCGCACGGTGCCCGGCACCCCGCTGGCCAGTCCGCCCACCAGCGACTTGCGGTGTGCAACCTCGCCGGCAGCATCGAGGTACATGTCCCGGTGGGCCGCCAGCGGCGCGCGCTCGCGGAAGTCGAGGAAGGCGGGCTCGCCCTCGAACTGCACCACCATAAACCCCCCGCCACCGATATTGCCCGCTTCCGGATAACTGACCGCCAGCGTGAACACCGCGGCGATGGCGGCATCCACCGCGTTACCGCCGGCTTCCAGCACCTCGCGGCTGGCGGCCGCAGCATAACGATCCGGCATGGCCACCGCTGCAGTGCCGGCCTGCAGCAGCGACGTCCAGCCGGCAACCGCAAGCAGCACCAGCAGCGCAAGGATACTGCGCGAGAAACGCATCAAGATGACGAACCCCTTAAAAATCCGGTCAAACGTGGGGCGTAGTATGCATGGAACAGGGAGTTTTGCTATTCTGCCCGGCCACTTCGGAGGGCCCTCGCCTTGATCACGCTTTACGGCATCCCCAACTGCGATACGGTGCGCAAGGCGCGCCGCTGGCTCGACAGTCATACCATCGACTACCAGTTTCACGACTTCCGGGAGCAGGGCCTGGACGCGGAGACGGTG
>JASJBK010000041.1 GCA_030066555.1 Halieaceae bacterium | reverse complement strand
AACACCACGATACTTAGTGGACTGAGGGCGAAGTCTCGCAGTGCATCCATGGCCAGCTTGAGCTGGAACACCAGCAGGTGTCGCAGGGCCCCGCCTGTTGAGAGCGACTTGGGGGCCGCCTGTTGATTTTTGAACATGCTCACTCCGGGGTACTGATTTTTTTTCCGCCGCCGCTATAATTGCCGGCGATAAAAAAATGGGGGGCGTATCGCAAGCGCCTTACAAAGGCATGACGGTACGCCCGTCGACGAGATTTCCTCAATATCCATACTGTAAAAAATTACCACTCTTTACGGGCGGAAATTCGATATTCTCGTCATCGGGAACAGCTAATAAAAACACTGCAGTAACAATAACTTAAACACCCTTTCCACTCACGGTAGGACCTAGACATGTCAAAACAACGTAAACCCAATGCGATGCGCCCGCTAGCGATCGCTGTAGCCCTGTCCAGCGGCGTGATCATGAGCGCGCCGACCCTGGCCCAGGATGCACCCCGGCGCGGTGGCTCAGCCGCCCTGCTGGAAGAAGTTGTCGTTACCGCGCGCAAGCGCGAGGAAGGTGCCCAGGAGGTACCTCTTTCCGTATCGGCGTTCAACTCAGACCAGATCGAAACGCTCAAGGTTCGCGACCTTAATGACCTGACGATTGGCCTGCCCAACGTGTCACTGGAAGATGTCGGCACCTCTCGCGGCACCGCCAACTTCTCGATTCGCGGCCTGGGCATCAACAGCTCCATTCCGTCCATCGACCCGACGGTGGGCGTGATCATCAACAACGTCTACCTCGGTACCACCCAGGGTGTCATCTTCGACATGTTTGATGTCGAAAGCCTGGAAGTGCTGCGCGGCCCGCAGGGTACCCTGTTCGGTCGAAACGTGACCGGCGGTGCGGTACTGCTCAACACCAAGACGCCCGGCGACGAGCTGGAAGCCACCTTCCGCAGCTCAGTTGAAACCGGTGACATCGGTGGTGAGAACTACATCATCCAGGGCGCCATTGGCGGCCCAATCACCGACACCCTGGGTGCGCGACTGGTTGTGCACTACAACGATGATGACGGCCAGCTGGAGAACGAATTCACCGGTGACGACGTACTGGGCATCGAGCAGACGATGGTACGCGGTACCGTGGCCTGGAACCCGGCCGACCGGACCGATATCGTCATGCGGTACGAGTACCAGGACATTGACGGCGACGGCCCCGCGGCCCAGTGTCACACCAACGGCAGCGGTGTCCCCTGCCGCACGCCGGAGACGACCTTTGATCGCGACGATTTTGACCTGAGCATCGACGAAGAGGGTTTCCAGGAAGCCGAAACCAACTTCTTCAGTGCCCAGCTCGACCAGGGCGTGGACTTCGGTGACGGCACCATCACGGCGATCTTCGGCTACCGTGACTACGAAGCTGAAAGCCTCGGCGACATTGACGCCTCACCGGTGTGGATTTTCCACGCGCCGGCCTGGTTGGAGTCTGAGCAAACCACGTTCGAGCTGCGCTACAACGGCCTGTTTGCCGAAAAGGCCAACGTCACCGCCGGTGTGTTCTATTACGAAAACGACATGAAGTACCATGAGCGTCGTGACCTGCTCGGCAATATCACCGGTGGCACTGGCCCCGGCGTCCGACAGGACGGTGGTGGTAATCACGACACCGAGTCCTACACCGTCTTCGCCCAGGTGGACTACGACCTGAACGATCAGTGGACCCTGACCGCGGGCTTTAACTACAGCTCCGAAGAAAAGGATGTCGAGATCACCTCGCTGGGCCTCAACACCTCGCTGATTCCCGCCCTCGGTGGCGCCGGTATCACCGAATGTAACATCGTGGAAGGTCCCGTTTGTGACTTTGACTTCGTCGACGATGAAAGCTGGGACAACTTCGCGCCCAAGCTGGGAGCGACCTACCACCTGAGCGACCGCAGCCGCATCTACGGTCACTGGACGGTGGGCTACCGCTCTGGTGGTTACAACCTGCGGAACACGGACCCCACTGAAGCACCGGGGCCGTTTGACGAGGAAGAGGTCAACAACTTCGAGCTGGGTTACAAGTCAACCCATGACTGGGGCCGCCTGAACATTGCAGCCTTCTACATGGAAATCGACGACCAGCAGCGTGAAGTAAACCTGCCGAGCGCGACCTCCGGTGTTGTCCAGCTGATCAAGAATACGGCTGATACCACGATCGCCGGTGTCGAGGTCGATGCAACCATCGCCCTGACCGAGAACCTGGTAATGCTGGCATCACTGGGCTACATCGATGCGGAGTACGACTCTGTTGCCTTCGACCTGAACGGCGACGGCGTGGTCGACGGCCGCGACGAGGACCTGGACATCCCCCGTGCACCGGAACTGACCTGGAGCGTTGGCCTGACCCACGACATGGACATCGGCTCATGGGGTTACATGACCTCGCGAATCAACTACGCCTACCGTGACGAATTCGCCTACACCGACAACAACCTCGGTTTCAACGATGATTTTGACCTGCTTGACGCGGGCGTTGACTTCCACAGCAATGACGGCCGCTGGGTGTTCTCACTCTACGGCAAGAACCTGCTGGATGAAGTGGTATTCGGGAACGACACCCAACTCCCGAACTTCGTTGTTGCTCCGGGCGTAGGTGACGCGGGCGGTACCTTCGCTCCGGTCATGCCTGGCGTCCGCTATGGCGCCGAGGTGACCTTCAACTTCCTGTAATCCGAGGAAGCGCAACACCCAAGAGCCCCGCCACCCGGCGGGGCTTTTTTTTACCCATCAGATAGTCGGCGTGACCAGGCTTGCCGTATGTGTGCTCCGTGGGGCGGACGCGAACTGGGTGTCTACCCTTCCCGGACAGGCAAAAAGCAAGACGTCCGTGTCTCTTTAGCTACTGTCTTTCCACCGAAAGATACTCCGTAGGGCGGGCGCGAACTGGGTCTGCCCCCTCCCCGGACACGCTAAAAGCATGCCGTCCATGGCTCGCTCGGCGCCGGCCATGTCTGAATTTGCGCTCCGCCTGCCGGACGCGAACTGGGTGTCTACCCTCCCCAGACACGCTAAAAGCACGCCGTCCATGGCTCGCTCGGCAATGGCCATCCGTGGCCATTGACGGTCCGTGGAGGGTAGACACCCAGCTCACGTCCTCTCACAGCGCCAGGTTCAAGTAGGTCAGAGCCGAAGCTCAGAATTGGGAGTTGTATCGATAGAGCGCGTGTGGTGCCCCTGGGTTCTTCCGGGACCGTCTGCGGCCAGGGACGGCCGCAGTCGAGCGAGCCATGGACGGCATGCTTTTAGCGCGTCCCGGTAGAGCCCAGGGGCGCCGCACGCGCGGCTTCAGAGCAAACCCAGATCAGGCCCCTGAACCAAGAGGTGTTGGCGTTCTAAGGACCGTACCACTCGCCAGCAGGGGTAGTGAGGAAGTCTTCCTGACTCAGTTCGATAAGCGTGGGCCGATCCTGGCGCACTGCCTGTTTCAGGCAGTCGGCCAGACGGTCGAGATCTTTGGGGCGTGCGGTGTGGCAACCCAGCGCTGTGGCCGCGGCCACCAGGTCCGGGGTGAAGATATCCACGCCCACCGGTTCCACCTCGGCGGCGACCATGCCCTGGCGAATCTCGCGGTAGCCGCGGTTGTTCCAGACCAGCACCGCCACCGGCAGTCCCACCTCGACACCGGCCGCCAGTTCCGTCAGCGTGAACTGGGTGGAACCGTCGCCGATGAGTGCCGCCACCGGCAGCTCCGGCATCGCCAGTTTGGCGCCCAGGCTTGCGGGAATGGCATAACCGAGCGTTCCGCCGCCGGTTGCCGAATGGAAATAGCGGCGCGGCGTTTCGCACTCATACTGCCAGACGGCGTAATAGGTCGGCAGGGTCGAATCGCCTACCAGCAGGAGTTCAGGCACTGCGTTGCGAATACAATCGAACAGCGCCTGCATCTCGCTGTGGTAGTGCGCCTGCTGCTGTACCGCCTCGCGGATGGCGGCGGCGCGCATGACACCGCCTCGCTCGGCAGGCTCGAGTTCATTTGCCAGAGCCGCCATGAACAGCCCTGCGTCACTGGCAACCGCCAGCGCGGGTCGCTGGTTGCGGGCCAGCTGTGCGGCGTCGATATCGACGCGTATCAACTGCCCCTGGCGTTCGATAGCGCCGAGGAACAGCATGTCGTAATCGGTTTCCGCCCACTCAGTGCCCACCGCGAGTACCACGTCGGCGGCAACCAGAGCCTCGCGCACCGGTCCCAGCGACGGGCTGGAGCCAACGGCGAGGGGATGTGAGGCCGGCAACACGCCTTTGGCATTCACGGTATTGCATACCGGCGCGTCCAGCACTTCGGCCAGCGCTCGAGCTTCAATGCCGGCATCAACCGTCCCACCGCCGAGCATGATGACGGGCTGTCGGGCCGCAGTCAGCATCTCCGCCGCAGCGGTCACTGCGGCCGGATCCGGGCCCGGTGCAGCCGGTTGTGGCCAGGGGCTTGTATCGAGATCGCTGGCGTCGGCGGTAATCACGTCCAGCGGCAATTCGATATGCACCGGTCCCGGCCGCTCGCTGGCGAAAACTGCAAAGGCGCGCGCCAGTACTTTCGGCAGGTCTCGCGGGTCCATCAGCGTGTGACTGAAACGACTGCACTGGCTCGCGAGAGCTCCCTGGTCAGGTAGTTCGTGCAACCGGCCCTCCCCCATGCCGAGGTCGCGGCGGGCCGCAACAGCAGTGATCACCAGCATGGGGACCGAATCCGCCAGCGCCTGAATCATGCCGGTGGCGGCATTGGTCAGTCCGGGGCCGGAAATCAGGAAGCAGACGCCGACCTTGCCGGAGGCGCGGGCATAGCCGTCGGCCATGAACGCCGCACCCTGCTCGTGGCGCGGGCTGACATGACGAATCGATGAGGCGGCCAGGCCCCGATAGAGTTGTACCGTGTGGTTGCCGGGAATCCCGAACACGGTGTCCACGCCGTAGCCTTCCAGCAGTTTGACCAGCGCTTCGCCGCAGCTCGCCACGCTCAGTAACCCTCGCCGGCGTCCGGGTGGGGATTCTGCATGGCGGCATGGCGTTGCCGTGCCGGCGGCGGAGCGCCGATATGCTGTTCGTTGCGCTGGGCAGCCAGTTCTACCTGTTTCTGGCGCTCGGTAAAGCGCGCCTTCTGCTCATCGCTGAGCTTGTCGTGACAGTAGGGACAGCAGACACCCTTTACGTACAGCGGCGACTGCTTGTCTTCCTCAGTGATCGGGTGGCGACAGCCGTGGCACTGGTCGTAGTGCCCCTTCTCCAGGTGGTGGTCCACCGACACCCGGTTGTCGAACACAAAGCACTCACCTTCCCAGGCGCTCTCTTCCGGCGGTACCTCCTCGAGGTATTTGAGGATACCGCCCTCGAGGTGATAGACCTCCTCGAAGCCCTCGCCAAGCATGAAGGAGGAGGCTTTCTCACAGCGGATGCCGCCGGTGCAGAACATCGCCACTTTCTTGTGCTTGTCCGGGTCGAAGTGGCTTCGCACATAGGCAGGGAACTCCCGGAAGTTGGTGGTGTGCGGGTCTATGGCGCCGCGAAAGCTGCCGATGGCCACTTCATAGTCATTGCGGGTATCGATCATCAACACTTCGGGGTCGTCCACCAGGTCGTTCCAGTCCGCCGGCTTCACATAGGTGCCCACGCGCTGGTTGGGGTCGACGCCGGGCACACCCATGGTGACGATCTCCCGCTTGAGTTTGACCTTCATGCGGTAGAACGGCAGGTGGTCATCAAAGGATTCCTTGTGCTCCAGGTCCGCAAGTCGCGGGTCACTCTTCAGGTAGGCGAGCACCCTGTCGATGCCTTCGCGAGTGCCGGCGATGGTGCCGTTGATGCCCTCCTGCGCCAGCAGCAGGGTGCCGCGGGTGCCGGCCGCCAGGCATTCATCCAGCAGCGGCTCACGCAGGTCGCGGTAGTCTTCCAGGGTGACAAACTTGTACAGCGCCGCCACTACAGTGTCGGACACGGCTACTCTCCCTGCGACTGTTCGGCCTTGCTGCCACCCAGGCAAGGGGGCGACAGGGGTGCCTCACCGAAACGGTCGGCCCACTCCTCGCGGGTATAGGTGTGCAGGGCCAGCGCGTGCACGGGGCCTGCCAGTTCCTCGCCCAACAGTCCGTAGATGGACTGGTGCCGGGCGACCTTGCGCTGGCCGTCGAAGCTGTCGGCTACAACCACCACCTTGAAATGGGTTTCCGAGTTGGGCGGCACGTTGTGCTGATTACTCTCATTCACAACATCGAGGTGAGCCGGCGCCAGCGCATCGGTAAGTTTCTGTTCAATCTGTGCCTGTACTGTCATGGGCGCGGATTGTACTCCGGGTCGATGGAACCCTCCAGCAGCCCGGCACGAAATGCTCCCGGGGTCATGCCGGTCCATTTCTTGAAGGAGCGATGGAAGGCACTGGGATCGGTGAAGCCGAGCCGGTCAGCCACGGTATTGATCGACAGGTCGGCCTGGCCCAGGTAGCGACAGGCGGCCTCGCGACGGCACTCATCCTTGAGCTGCTGGAAGGTAGTGCCCTCTTTCTTGAGGCGCCGGCGCAGGGTCGGCGCCGACACGTTCAGGGCCCGGCTGATAGTATCGAAACCGGGAAAGCCCTGGGAAAAATCGTGGCCGATCATCGCCCGCACCCGGGCCACCAGGCTTTTTCCATGACGATCCCGGGTCATGGTCAACAGCTGATAGGGGGCGGTGCGCAGGAAGTCGTCCACCGACTGCTCGGTATGTACCACCGGCAGGCGCAGGCTGGCGCTGTCGAAGTACATGAGGTTAGCGGGCTGGCCGAAGTACACCGGGCAGGCAAACAGCTCCCGGTACTTGCTCACCGACGCCGGTTCACGCCCGACGAAATCGACGCGCTGCAACTCCAGCGCCCGCCCGGTCAGCCAGCCGAAAAACCTGTGCCAGGCCGACAGTGCATAGGCATCGAGGATATCCACGGGGGCGTCCGCATCTGCCGGCGCCGCGCCCAGCGACAGTGCCTCGCGGTAGCCTACCCGCGCGGTCTGTTCGGAGAAGTTGGCATAGAGTGGCTGCTGCTGCGGAAACAGGGTGCGGTAGAAGTCCGCTGCGCGGCGGATGGCACGCCCCAGGTTTTCGCAGGAGATCACCGCGTAACACATCATGCGGAAGGCGCCAGGCGATACGGCAGCACCCGGCTGCAGGCCGAAGCTCTCGTCCTCGATCTTCGCCAGCACCTGCTGGTAGACACGGCTGTATTGCATGGCGCTGACATCAGCGCGCCAGCCCGGTGCTTCCGCGTCGAGCGGATCGAAGTCCAGGCCCGCGGCTGTCAGCGCTTCCTGCGTTGCCGTCGATTCCGCAGGCAACAGCTTCAGCAGTGACACCACGTAGCGCGTCGGCACTCGATGATCTTGCACAGCTACCGTCATGTGGCTTGCACCCTCTTCCCAGCGGAGCCCCAAAATGTGAAGTTTATCAAATCAAAACTTGTGTTGTGTCAGTGGCTTGCGGCATATACTGGGCACCATGAGCGAAAGCTACGACATATTCTTCGCGGGTAAAATCGTCGACGGATTCGACGAGGCCACCGTGCGCGCGAATATGGCCAAGCTGTTCAAGGCCAATCCGGAAACCGTCGAGAAGCTGTTCTCCGGCAAACCCCAGTTGATCAAGCGCGGCGTCGAGAAAGCCGCCGCCATCAAGTACAAGGGGGCAATGCAAAAAGCGGGCGCCGTACCACTGATTCGCGCCAGCGGCGGAGCTAAAACCGCTGCTGAACCTGCCCCAGCGCCTGCCGCTACTAATAAAGCGCCTGCGGCTCCTAATAAAGAGCCGGCGGCCCCTGAGACTCAGCCAGAACCCCAGCAGCAGACCATGGCCGAACGTCTGGCTGCGCTCACCGGGGAACCGGCACCCGAAGCGGGAACTGAAGAACCAGCGCCCACTACCACACCGGCTGCAGCCGCAGCACCGGCCGCAGGCGCGGACTCCGGCATCAGCCTGGCGCCGCCCGGCAGCGATGTGCTCAACGCCGACGAGCGCAGCGAGTTCCAGGAAGCGGATGTCGATACCAGCGCGATTCACCTGGCGCCGGAGTTCGCCGAACCTGAGGCCACACCCCGGGAAGAGCCGCCAGCGCCCGATACCAGCCATATGAGCATGGGCGAAGTCGGTGAGGATATCCCTACCCTGGAAGACGCGGTGATCGAACTGGATCCCGACATCAGCCACCTGAGCATGGGTGAGGTCGGAGAGGAGATCCCGCACCTGGAACTTGACCAGGAACCCGTAGACGTGGACACCAGTGCCATCGACCTGGCTCCCGAAGGCAGCGATGTGCTGGAAGAACAGTACAAAAAGAAAGACGAAGCAGAAGCACCCGACACCAGCCATATCAATATGGCCAGCAGCTTCGACGCCCCGTCCTGACCGCCCACCCGCCCGGGTCAGCCCAGGGTCACCTCCACCCGCAGGCCAGGGTGATTATCCAGTAACTGAATCGTGCCCCGGTGCAGGGTAACGACCGCCTTGACCAGGCTCAGTCCCAGGCCGCTGCCAGGTTGCTTTCCACGGCTGGATTCGAGGCGGAAGAAGCGCTGGAAGACATTCTCGCGATCGGTCTCCGGTATACCCGGCCCGCTGTCGGCCACCTCGATGCTGGGGTGACCGTCCTCGTCCGCCGACAGGCTGACGCTCACTCGCCCACCGGTCTCGGTATATTTCACGGCGTTGTCGAGCAGGTTGGCCAGCATCTGGAAAATCAGGTCGCGGTCTCCATCCCAGCACACGCCCTCGCCGCCCTGGCACTGCAGGGCCACGGATTTTTCCTGGGCCAGCGGCTCGTAGAGCTCGACCACATCCTGCACGAGTTCGCCAAGGTTAACTCGCGAAAACGTAGAGATGCGGTTGCCCGCTTCCAGCTGAGCAATGCGCAGCAGCGCATTGAAGGTCGAGAGGATGTCGTCGCACTCGTCAATGATAGCCTGCACATCCTCGCCACTATCGGCCGGTACATTCTGTTTGAGTCGCGTCAGGTTGTTGCGGATATGGGTGAGCGGTGTTCGCAGGTCGTGAGCAATGTTGTCAGACACCGTGCGCACCCCGTGCATCAGCGACTCGGTCTGGTCCAGCATGCTGTTGAAGTTCTCGATCAGGCGTCGCACGTTGCCCACTGAATCCCCCAGGGGAATACGCTGGGACAGGTCACCGTGCACGATATCGTCGATACCTTCATTGACGCTGTCGATACGACGCAGGGTGTTGGCGGCGGCGAAGAAGCCACCGATGACGCCAAGCAATACCGTGGCGACCATAGTGCGAACCAATGTGGTGAATACCAGCCGAGCCGACTCGATCACCTCGTTGTAGCGCAGCGCCGCCAGCAGGAATCCGCCCTGGGGCAGCGCCAGCGGACGCCCCAGCAGTTCTTCAGACTCGCTGTCATCGAAACCTGTCAGGGTCAGGCCAAAGGCCATCCAGCCGTCCCCCAGCTCGCGGTACTCGGGCCAGCGCACCAGGGTACCGGTGATCTTGCTGTAGCTCTCGTCGGTCAGCAGGTACTCAAAACGTCGCGACTCTCCGTCCTGTTCGCGGTCGACGATGTACTGCTCTACCCCGGACAGGCCCTGGCCGCTGTAGATCAGACTCACCGTATCGAGCTCATCGACCACTGCATCCTGCAGCTCCTGGAAATAGCTGTAGGTGAATATGCCGTACAGCAGCGCCATCACCGCGAATACTGCGACACTCAGTACCAACACGTAGCGCAGCATAAAGCGGAAGGTAAGGCTGGTCAGGACCGCGCGCAGGTTCACGGTGCAGCATCCTCAGGCAGGGGCGGTCCCAGCCGATAGCCGGCGCCGCGTACGGTATCCAGCAGCGCGGTCGGGAAATCACGGTCAATCTTCTGCCGAAGTCGACTGATATGCACATCGATAACGTTAGTCTGCGGGTCGAAGTGATAGCCCCAGACATGCTCCAGCAGCATGGCCCGGGTGACCACCCGGCCGGCGTTGCGCAGCAGGTATTCCAACAGCTTGTATTCCCGGGGCTGCAGCTTGATGGCGGTATCGCCGCGCACCACACGCTGGTTGAGCAGGTCCATGGACAGGTCTTCCACCGTCAGTATCGTAGGACTCGCTTCATCGGCGCGGCGCCTGGCCAGCACCTCGAGTCGCGCCTGTAACTCGGCGAAGGCGAAGGGCTTGCCCAGGTAGTCATCGGCACCCGCCTGCAGCCCCTTCACGCGGTCGTCCACTTCACCCAGCGCGCTGAGGATCAGGATGGGCGTGACGATGCCGTCATTGCGCAGCGCCTGCACCAGGCTAAGGCCGTCCATGCCGGGCAGCATGCGGTCGAAAACCATGACGTCATAGCGACCCTCGCGGGCTAGCTGGAGGCCGCTGGTGCCGTCCTCAGCGCGCTGCACTTCGATACCTGCACTGCCCAGGCCCTCACAGATATAATCTGCGACCCGGTTGTCGTCCTCGACCAGCAATACATTCATGCGGCGACTTTATCACGACGACCCGAGCGAATGTCCCAGGAGAAGCTTCCAGCCAATGCAACAGTTTGAACGCCCCGGCCTTTTCCGCCGCCTGGCGGCAATCGTCTACGACACCCTGTTGGTGCTGCCCATCATCATGGCCGTGGTGGCAGCCGCCACCGGCATTGGCGTGGCGATTACCGACAACCCCGGCAACCAGGATTACAGCGCCACCCTGCCGCCCTGGCTGGTGCAGGTACTCGCGATACTCACCATCTTCAGCTTCTACAGCTACTTCTGGCTGCAGAAGGGCCAGACGCTGGGCATGCAGGCCTGGCGTATCCGCCTGCGCAGCTTTGACGGCACTGATGTTGGGGTGAAGGCTGCATTGCTGCGCTGTGCCGCGGCACTCGTGTCGCTACTGCCCGTGGGCGCAGGCTACCTGTGGTGCCTGATAGATCGCAATAAGCGCTGCTGGCACGACTACCTCTCCCGCACTGAGTTGGAGCTGCTGCCCAAGCCCGACAAGAAGGCCAAAGCCGGGGCGGCGACACCCGGTGACGATGCCTGAATACCAGCGCTCGCAGCAGGTTGCTGTTTCATCATAAAATCCGAAGCTTTCTCATCCAGGAACAAACTGCAGGACTTTGCCATGGATATCTCTGCCAAGACCCTCAAGGACGCCGGCGCAGCTAAAACCGCCTGTGCAGTCGCTCCCGTTTACCCCCGCAAGCAGCTTAGCGCTGCCGCCAAACAGCTCGACAAGCGCTACAAGGGCATTGTTTCCGCCGCCCTGGCCGCAGGCGATATTGCCGGCAACGCGGGCGACAGCCTGCTGGTCCATACCGGCGACAGCAAGGGCGTGCAGCGCATACTGCTGGTCGGCGCCGGCGCACGGAGCAAGCTTGACGCCGCGGCGATTCGCAAACTGGTTGGGGCGCTCATCAAAGGCCTGAAGTCCTGCAAGGCGAAAGACGCCATCCTCCATGCCGAAGAGCTGGCCTGCGACGAGGTACCCATGGGTGCCCTGCTCGAGCAGCTGGCGCGCGCGCTGGAGGCCGCCGGCTACCGGTACAGCGAGACCCTCAGCAAGCCCCGCCCCGGACTTGCCGCCACGCGCATGCAGGTCAACGTCGGCGCGGCCATGAAAACCGCCGCCGCCAACCGCGCCCTGAAGCTCGGCAAGCAGATCGGTGAAGGCATCAACGTAGCGCGGGAACTGGGCAACCTGCCCGGCAACATCTGCACGCCCACCTACCTTGCCAATGAGGCGAAGAAACTGGCCAAGGCCAACAGCAAACTGACCACGCGTATCCTTGAAGAGAAACAGATGCGCGAGCTGGGCATGGGCTCATTCCTGTCGGTGAGCGCCGGCAGCGAGCAGCCTGCCAAGCTGATCGTCATGCAGTACAAGGGCGCGGCCGCTGCCAAGAAGCCCTACGTACTCGTCGGCAAGGGCATCACTTTCGACAGCGGCGGCATCAGCCTCAAGCCCGGCGCCAAGATGGACGAGATGAAGTTCGATATGTGTGGCGCCGCCAGCGTATTCGGCACCATGAACGCTGTTCTGGCCATGAAGCTGCCAATCAACGTGGTGGCGCTGGTAGCAGCGTCCGAGAACCTGCCCAGCGGCAGGGCCACCAAACCTGGTGACGTGGTGACCAGCATGTCCGGCCAGACCATCGAGATTCTCAACACAGACGCCGAGGGTCGCCTGGTACTGTGCGACACGCTGACCTACGCCGAGCGCTTCAAGCCGGCGGCGGTGGTCGACATCGCCACCCTGACCGGGGCCTGCGTCGTGGCCCTGGGTTCCCACGCCCACGGCATGTATGCCAATGACGACAAGCTCGCCGAGCAGCTCACCGCCGCCGGCGACAGCAGCCACGACCGCCCGTGGCGCATGCCCCTGTGGGACGACTACCAGAGACAGATCGATTCGCCCTTCGCCGATATCCAGAACATCGGCGGCCCCGGTGGCGGCAGCATTACCGCGGCCTGCTTCCTGGCGCGCTTCACCAAGAAGTACAAGTGGGCGCACCTCGATATCGCCGGCACCGCCTGGGACAGCGCACCGAAGGGTGCCACCGGTCGCCCGGTGGGCATGCTGAGCCACTACCTGCTGGACCGCGCCGGCGTAAAGCTCGGCTAGATGACGCGGGTCGACTTTTATGTGCTCCCCCAGGAGGATCCGGGAGAGCGCCAGCGCTTTGCCTGCCGGCTCGCGGAGAAGGCCTTCCGCGAGGGCCACAGGGTCTACCTGCACACCGCCGACAGGAAGGCCGCGGATGAACTCGACGCCCTGCTGTGGGGCTTCCGCAAGCAGAGCTTCCTCCCCCACGGCCTGCTGGGCAGCGACGACGCCGAGCACCTGGGCATCGGCTGGGGCGAGGATCCCGGCGAGCATCACGACCTGATGATCAACCTGGCCCTGGCCGTGCCCGAGTTCGTCGGCCGCTTCGAACGGGTGCTGGAAATCGTCGTCCAGGACCCGTCGGTGCGCGAGCCGCTGCGAGATTCCTGGAAGCGCTACAAGCACTTTGGATATCCCGTCGAGAAGCGCGAACTCTGATATAATCGCGCGCTTTTCAGAGCACTCGCGACACTCCATGGACAAGACTTTCCAGCCCGCGAACATCGAATCCCGGTGGTACCAACACTGGGAGGATTCAGGCTATTTCGCCCCCAGCGGCGAGGGAACGCCCTACTCCATCATGATCCCGCCGCCCAACGTGACCGGCAGCCTGCACATGGGCCACGGTTTCCAGGAAGCGATCATGGACGCGCTGATCCGCTACCACCGGATGCGTGGCAACAACACGCTGTGGCAGGTGGGCACCGACCACGCCGGCATCGCCACCCAGATGGTCGTGGAGCGGCAGCTGGAAGCTGCTGGCACCGACCGCCACCAACTCGGACGCGAGGCCTTCGTCAAAAAAGTCTGGGACTGGAAAGAACACTCCGGCGGCACCATCACCCGCCAGCTGCGCCGGCTGGGCTCCTCGATGGACTGGTCCCGGGAGCGCTTCACCATGGACCCCGGCCTGTCCGCCGCGGTTCAGGAAGTGTTTATTCGTCTCTACGAGGAAGGCCTGATCTACCGCGGCCAGCGCCTGGTGAACTGGGACCCGGCCCTGCACACGGCAATTTCCGACCTCGAGGTTGTCTCCGAAGAGGAAAAGGGCTCCCTCTGGCACCTGCGCTATCCGCTCAGCGACGGTTCCGGCCACCTGGTAGTGGCCACCACCCGCCCGGAAACCATGCTCGGTGACACCGCCGTCGCGGTGCACCCGG
>JASJBK010000040.1 GCA_030066555.1 Halieaceae bacterium | reverse complement strand
GGGCTGGTCGGTGCGGATCGGCAGGTCGTCGTTTACCGCGAGTACCTGGTCTGCGAGACTCATGCTGGGCGGGGTGGTCCGTGGCGAGAAAGGCGCGATTCTAGCAGAGACCCCCGCGGCGTTCACAAATCCTTACGGGAATCGGCCACCTGTGTACGATAAAGTTACAGGCATGAAACGATGCCTATACACGGTAACGCTGACGCTGCTGTTGTGCGCCTGTGCCAGCGAGCCAGACGTGCCAGAGGCGCCGGAACAGGCGCTGGTGTTGCCGACCCCGCTGGTGCGCGACTTCTCCGGGCACTGGGAGATGGACTACGGTCGCAGTGACAACGTCGACCAGAAACTGCGCAGTCTGTACCGGGAAATGCAGCGCAACGCGCAACGGATGGCACGCGGTGACCAGCGCGCGCGGGTGATGTCACCTGAACTGGTGAACGCCAATTTCCGGCAGGTCGTGGACATGGCCCGGCTGGCCGACATGATTACCGATTCCCAGGTGCTGGAAATCGAGCAGAGCAGCGCGGACATCGAGGTCAAGCGCGAGAACAACTTCACCCTGAGCTGCATCTTCAGCGACGGCGAGCCGCAGCTGGTCGTGGACGAACTCGGTAGCGAGATCTGCGGCTGGGATGCCCACCAGCTGGTATTCCGCATCCTGCTGCCCGACGGTCTCGATATCCTGCACCGAATGTCCATGTCAGATGACCGCCAGCGCCTGCATGTGGCCACCCGGGTCAACCGCCGCGGCGCGGCGCCCTTCACCATTAACCGCTTCTACTTCCGCTTCGACCCCCTGCCCGAGGACTACGAGTGCGAGTACACCCTCAGTCGCGGCAACGTTTGCCAGACAGGGGCTCGCTGATGCACCGGCTGCTGGCCTGCTGGCTGATCCTCGCGGCAACCCCGGGCTGGGCGCAGGAAAACGCCGGGGGCGACCCGCTGCCGCGCTGGCAGACCCTGGACCAGCCACAGGTCGTCGAGGCGCCTGAACTCGAGCGGGTGCAGCTGGTCGTGCGCGATACGCCACCCCCGCCCCAGCGGGCGCTGGAGGTCGGCCTGGTGGTGCTGGACCCGGGTACCGGCGGCGACAGCCTTGCGAATCGCCAGCAGGGCATCTTCGAGGATGTGCGCTCGGCGGAGTCACGCTACCTGCCTTTTGCCCTGCGACGCGCGCTGGTAGACAGCAACCAGTGGGGGGCCGTGCGCGTGCTACCCGGCAGCGACCCGGGCTATGAGCTGCTGGTGAGCGGCAAGATCCTGGTATCCAATGGCGCCGAGTTGAGCCTGGAGCTGACCGTGCGCGACAGCCTCGACGAGATATGGCTTAGGAAAACCTACAGCCTGGTGGCCGAGGAAAACGCCTACCTGGAAACCGAGCGTCGCCTGCGGCGCCCCTTCCAGGACCTGTACCACGAGTTTGCCAACGACCTCTACCGGCTCAAGCAACAGCGCGACGACGCCGCGCTGCAGCGTATCCGCGAGGTATCAGAACTGCGCTACGCCGCCGACCTGCTGCCCGATGCCTTCGGCCTCTACCTGGGGCGGGATGACAGCGGTCTGGTCACCGTGCAACGGCTACCGTCCAGGGACGACCCGATGCTGGCGCGTATTCGCCGGGTGCGCGAGCAGGAATACCTGTTCATCGATACCACCGACGAGCAGTACGCCGAGCTCTACACCGAGATGACGCCGGTCTATGACCTGTGGCGGCAGTACCTGCGCGAGCAGCTGGCCTTTCGCGACGCCTGGGAAACTCGGCTGGCGGAGCGCGACAAGCCCAGGCGGGGCAGCTATGAGGCCATGAAACAGACCTACAACAACTACAAGTGGGAAAAGATCCAGCGCGAAGAGATGAAGACCCTGGCCGAGGGTTTTGATAATGAGGTAGCGCCCACGGCCATGGAGCTGGAAGGCACCGTGGTGCAGCTCAACGGCAGCCTCGACCAGCGCTACCGGGAGTGGCGCGATATCCTGCGCCAGATCTACCAGCTGGAAACCGGCCCCTAGATCCGAGAACGGGGTCACGCTACGGTAAATTTTCTTAGTAATTTCAATAGTTTTCTGCCATTATCGAGAAAAATTCGAAATGGCTGCATCACTGGAAAACGATGAAACGCCGTTTGACCATTGCGGGGAGGGTGAATCTTTTCGTCACGAGCTTGGCGATACTCGTCACGCTCGTCGTTTGCGCACGACTGCTCTACCAGGGCTACCGCGACAATCTCCAGACCCTGGTGGACGAACTCGACTGGCAAGCCCGCCAGGGTGTTCAGCATCAGATCGCTTTCTATTACCGCGACGCCGAGCTGCTCGAGGGCCTGCTCAAGGACCTTGCAGACCACCCGGCCGTGCTGCGGGTTGCCGCCTACAGCATGACCAGCGAGCTGCTGGCGGAACAGCTCTTCAATGGCGCCAGCAGTTTCCCCCCCACCAATTTCGATGCCCTGCGTGACGGCGTCGGCGAGCTGCAGCGTAGCCTGCGCGAGCCGCCGCTACATTCGAGTGCTGACATCATCGATCTCACCGTGCCGATCTATGCCGGCATCAACCCACTCGAAGAAGGCATCGCGCGCGCGGAGTATGGACAGCGGGTGGCCAATAGCGGCCTGCAGGGAAGCCAGTTCCTGACCGGTTACTACTACATCGGCATCAGTCGGGAGGCCCTGGTGCGCTCCATGACCGGAGAAATTCGGGTGATCGTCAGCGCCGCCCTCGCCTGCCTGCTGTTGCTGATCTCCCTGACTGCCATTTTCACCCGCTCAATTCGTGCCTCCATGGCCGGCCTCGCCGACATGGCCTACGAGGTGTCGAAGGGCAACCTCGACAAGAAATTCCGCTCGCGCGGCATCGGCGAGATCAAGGAGATTACCTCGCTGCTGAATGTGATCATCGGCGAGCTCAAGAAGCACAAGGACAAGATGGAAACCGACAGTCACCTGCTGCGCATGAAGGTTGACGAGCGCACTGAACAGCTGTCGGAACAGAACAAGCGTCTCAACGAGGCGGTGCGGCAGGTTACCAAGACCAAGAACAAGCTGCGCCAACTGGCCTACTACGACAGCCTGACCGAGCTGCCCAACCGGCAGCTGTTCACCGAGCAGCTGGACATGCTGCTGCGCATGGCCCAGCGCGAGAAACGCGCCATTGCCCTGTTGTTCCTCGACCTCGACAATTTCAAGCGCATCAACGACTCGCTGGGGCACAATGCCGGTGACCTGCTGTTGAAGGAAGTCGCTGCCCGACTGGGCGAATGCGTGCGCGACAGCGACCTGCTGGCCAAGTATGTGGACAGCGAGGGCAAGATTGGCGTGTCGCGGCTGGGTGGTGACGAGTTCACAGTCGTACTCAACAACGTCGAGAAGTCTGAGACCGCGGCCATGGTTGCCCAACGCATCCTGGAAGCGCTGCAGGCGCCGATGGTGATTGAAGGCCATGAAGTCGTTGTTACGCCCAGCGTCGGCATTGCCATGGCACCCCAGGACGCCGACAACGTCGAGGACCTGCTGAAGCTGGCAGACTCCGCCATGTACCACGCCAAGTCCCAGGGCCGGAACAAGTACAGCTTCTACTCCAGCTCCATGAAGGGCTCCAGCGTCGGGCGGCTGAAGCTGGAAACCGAACTGCGCAAGGCGGTGGAGCGCGAGGAACTCATCCTCCACTATCAGCCACAGATCTGTGCCAGGAGCGGTCGCATGGTGGGCGCCGAGGCGCTGGTGCGCTGGGAGCATCCCAAGCACGGCCTGATACCGCCGGTGAGATTCGTACCGCTGGCCGAGGAGATGGGCCTGATCCTCGAAATCGGCGACTGGATCCTGCACGAGGCGGCCCGCCAGAGTAAACGCCTGCAGGAACTGTCGCTGGACGTACCCAAGATTGCCGTCAACATTTCCGCGCTCCAATTCAATCCCTCGTTCCCCGCCAAGGTTGAGGCGATGCTCAAGGACACGGGAGTCGACCCCGGCCACATCGAGCTGGAACTCACCGAAGGTGTGATCATGAGCAACGCCAACGCGTCCGTGGACGCGTTGCACAGCCTCAAGGATCTCGGCGTCAGCGTTTCGGTGGACGACTTCGGCACCGGCTACTCTTCGCTCAGTTACCTCTCGAAATTCCCACTGGACGAGCTGAAGATTGATCGCAGCTTTGTCATCGAGTTCGACAAGGGCGCCCGCAGCGCCGGCCTGATCAGCGCCATCATCGCCATGGGCAAGAGCCTCAACCTGTCACTGGTGGCCGAAGGGGTAGATGCACCGGAGCAGTTCATGTTCCTGCGCGATCAGCAAGTGGACACGATCCAGGGCTACCTGTTCAGCAAACCGCTTCCGGAAAGCGACTTCATCACGCTGGTGAAGGAGTCACCTTTTGCCGGCCAGATCGAAGAGATGGTCAACAACGCCGAGGCCCGCATCGAACGAGAGCGGCAGCGGTCCACTGCCGCGGTGGCGCAATCCAGTTCCTAGTGCTTTTCTGAGGGCGCCAGCTTCTCGGCGCGGGCACGAATCTCGGTACCTTCCCACACTTCATCGAGGCGACGATCGCGACCGCAACCCCAGCGGTAGTAGCGGTAGCGAACCGGGTTCTTGAGGTAGTAGTCCTGGTGGTACTCCTCGACGGGGAAGAAGGTGGCTCGCGCCAGGATCGGGGATGCGATGTCACGACCGGGAAACATGGCCTGCACCGTATCCAGGGACGCCTGCGCCAGCTCCCGTTCAGCGGGGGTCTCGACGAAGACAGCCGGCCGGTAGCTTTCGCCACGATCGCAGAACTGGCCACCGCCATCGAAGGGGTCGACATTGGCCCAGTAAATATCCAGCAGGTCGGCAAAGCTGATCTGCTGCGGATCATAGGTCACTTCGACCACTTCGTAGTGGCCGTCATGGGCGCCGCTATAGGTCGGGTTGGGGTGGGTGCCACCGGAGAAGCCGGAAACCACGTCTGTCACGCCCGCCACACCCTGGTAGGCGGCCTCCATGCACCAGAAACAGCCGCCGGCAAATACCGCGGAGGCACCCCAGGAGGCGCTGGACAGCCCCAGCAGGGCCATGCATAGGAAAGAGCGGATTAGCTTCATGGTAGATCCTTACACATTCAATTCTATTGAGCCCGGTCGAGGCCGAACCTTACACTAGGCGCTTCTATAGACTCGCACCGAGGCGCTTGGTTCATCGCCGTGATCACGGAACTCTCCATCCACACCCGCGGCCAGGGCCTGCACGCCTTTACCGACCAGGTGCGAGACGCGGTGGCATCCGCAGCCGTCGACGAGGGCCTGTGTACCCTGTTCATCCAGCACACCTCGGCCAGCCTGCTGATCCAGGAAAACTACGACGACAGCGCGCGGGTGGATCTGGAAAACTGGCTCAATCGCCTGGTGCCGGAGAACGACCCGCTCTACACCCACACCCTGGAAGGTCCCGATGACATGCCGGCCCACATCAAGGCAGCGCTGACGGCGACCCAGCTCAGCATACCGTTTCGCGACGGCGCCCTGCTGCTCGGCACCTGGCAGGGTGTCTACCTGTGGGAACACCGCCATCATGTCGGCGCCCGACGGGTAATTGCCCATATCGCCTGACACCTACTCGCAGCAGGTTGTACTGCTAGCAGCGGCTTGGGTATGGTGATGCAGATAACGATAAAGCCTAGATGGTAGGTTCATGTCCGCAGTACCGCCCTTGAGCCGACTCCAGAAGTTCGGATACAGCCTCGGCCAGTTTGCCTGGGCGTCCAAGGACGTCAGCTTCCACTACTTCCTGTTTTTTTACTACACCCAGTTCCAGGGGCTCTCCCCCAGCCTGGCCGGTCTCGCCGCGCTGCTGGCGCTGGTGGCCGATGGGATCTCCGACCCGATCATCGGCCAGGTCTCTGACAACTGGGGCCGGGGTCGGTTGGGACGGCGCCACCCCTTCATGATGCTGGCGATCCTGCCCTATCTGGTTTGCCTGCTGGCGATTTTCAATCCGCCGGACGCGCTGGCGCAGGGTGCCCTGTTTGCCTGGTACCTGGTGTTTGCCATCCTGGTGCGCAGCTTTCTCACCCTGTTTACCGTGCCGCATATGGCGTTGGGCGCCGAGTTGGCCGACGACTATATCGAGCGCACCCGCATCGCCACCGGGCGCAATATCATGGGTTACATAGGCGGCCTGCTGATCCAGGTCGCGGCCTGGTTTGTGATCATTCCGGCGGCCACCAGCGCTGGCGATGCCGGTGACGGTTACCGGCAGGTGGGCTATATGGCGGCCGCGCTGGCGCTGGTGGGCATGCTGGCCGCCTGGTTCGGCACCCAGGGCCGTATCCCCTACCTGCGGCAGATATCCGAGGACCAGCAACAGCGGCCCTGGTGGCATGCTTTCAAGGACGTGCTGGCGTTGTTCCAGGTGCACTCGGCGCGGATCATGCTGTTAGGCGGCTTCCTGCTGGTGCTCAAAGTGGGCCTGGCCAACACCATGCTACTGCACGTCAATACTTTCTTCTGGGGGCTCAGCAGCGAACAGATTGGCGTTTTCATGCTGTCGGTTTTTCTAGCTCTTTTTCCAGCGGCCTGGCTGGCAACCCGTGGTACCGCCCATTACGGTAAGCGCAATGCCATGGTCACCTTCGTTGTTGCCGTGGCCCTCACTCACCCGCTGCTGGTGGTGGCACATCTATTCGGGCTGACGCCCCCAACGGGTAGCCTTGGGTTGCTAATGCTGGTGTGCTTGATGGTGGCAATCAACCAGAGCTTCTCCATTGCCGCGATCAATGTCACCGCCGCCATGTTGCCGGATGTCGCCGACGAACTGGAGTTGCACACTGGGCGACGCCAGGAAGGCATCCTCAACTCCGGGATCATGCTCTCCCAAAAGGTGATGTTCGGGCTGGGCACCTTCTTCGCGGGCCTCATCATCGAGTACGTGGGCATCGCCGGCATCACCGACATTGCCGAGGTCACGCCCGAGATGTTCCAGCGCCTGGGCTGGGTTTACGGGCCGGGTCTGAGCGCGATAAGCCTGGCCGGTGCCTGGGTGTACACCCATTACGGGCTCGACCGCAAGCGCCTGGAGACCGTGCAATCACAGTTACAGGCGACGCGCTCGAGCAGCGGGGCTATACTGTAACCCATTGAAAAATAAGGTATGTTTAGACCCTGTCGGGTGCGTGTCGGGTAAATGTCGGGGTGCGGTCAGGTCCGTGTCGGGCTGCTGTCGTGGCCCACACCGCGGTTGACGGCGAGACTGGCGCCACCTCGACACAAACAGCGAGAGACACATGATCGTACGCAAACTCAGGCTCAAGAAGGGATGGTCCCAGGAACAGCTGGCGGAACTGACCGGGCTGAGCGTGCGCACGATTCAGCGACTCGAGCGGGGCCAGGCACCGAGCCTGGAATCATCCCGAGCGCTGGCTGCCGTGTTCGAGGTGGATATTTCCACTTTCGATAGCTCTACCAACGACACGGGAGACAGCAGCATGAATGAACATAGCCACGAAATAGTCCAGGTAAGTGAAGAGGAGCAATCCGCCCTCGAGTACGTCAAACAACTGAAGGAGTTCTATACCCACCTGCTCCTTTACGTCATCTTTGCCGTGCTCCTGCTCTGGGAACGCAGCGATGATCCGATGGTCATGTGGGGCCTGGCCGGCTGGACGGTAGGCGTGGTTATCCACGGCCTGGTCGCCTATGAAAAAATCAACCTGTTCGGCGCCGGCTGGGAAAAGCGCATGATCGAAAAACGCCTCGGTCGCAAACTCTAGCCCTGTGACTGCGAGGCGCCCCGCGGCGCCTCAGCCCCCATCTCCAGTTGATCCACCGCATAGGTGTACACCACGTCCGTACTGGAGTTCAGCGCGGTCTCGGCGGAATCCTGGATCACGCTGATAATGAAGCCCACCGCTACCACCTGCATAGACACGTCGATAGAGATGCCGAACAGGGAACAGGCCAGCGGGATCAACAGCAGGCTGCCGGAGGGCACGCCGCTGGCGCCGCAGGCAGACAGCGCCGAAATCACGCACAGCAGCAGCGCCTGGGCGACGCTGACCTCGATGCCGAGGGTATTGGCAGCCGCCAGGGTCAGCACTGAAATGGTGATCGCAGCGCCCGCCATGTTCACGGTGGCACCCACCGGGATGGTCACCGAATAGAGTTCCTCACTGATACCCAGTTGCTGGGCCAGGGTCAGGTTGACCGGGATGTTGGCCGCCGAGCTGCGGGTAAAGAAGGCCGTGACGCCGGAGGTCTCCAGGCAGCGCAGCACCACCGGGTAGGGGTTGCGGCGAATCAGCAGGAAAACCAGCAGCGGGTTGATCACCAGCGCCATGATCAGCATCGCACTGACCAGCAGCAGGGCCAGGCTGGCATAGCCTGCCAGGGCCGACAGGCCAGTGGTGGCCACCGTCAGGCTGACCAGGCCGAAGATGCCCACCGGCGCCAGTCGAATCACGTAGCGCACCACATCGGACACACCGTCGGCCAGGGTCTGCAGGTTATCGCGAAAAGCCAGTGAGGCTCGCCGGAAACTGAGACCCAGCAGCACCGCCCAGGTCAGGCAGCCCAGAAAATTCCCGGTCAGCAGCGCGTTGATCGGGTTGTCGATCAGCTTGAACAGCACATCGGTCAGTACGCTGGTCACCGCCACCGGCGGGCTGCCCTCGGCGACGTCAGTCAACACCAGGGTTTGCGGAAAAATCGTGCTCAGCATCACCGCGACAAAAGCGGCACTGATGGTGCCGGCCAGGTACAGCAGCAGCGTGATGCCGGTCTTGCGTCCGTCCTGGCCGGACTCGTGGCGATTGGCGATGGCGGACATGACCAGCACCATCACCAGCAGCGGCGCGACCGCCTTCAACATGCCAACGAACAGGCGTCCCAGGATGCCCATCGGTTCTGCCACGCCGGGCAGCAGGGCACCCAGCGCCGCACCCAGCACCACACCAATAAGAATCTGCGGCACCAGGCCCATTTTCAGTATGTTCATAACACCCCCTCAGGCCTGCGCGGGATTGTAACGCGGGTCCTCCGGACACCGCGACTCGGTTGCTGGGGTAGAATCCGCCCAGGAGGAACACGATGACTGAGTACCTGACACCCCTGCTGGGCGGCCTGGTGATCGGCCTTGCCGCCACCGGCCTGCTTTTCCTGCTGGGCCGCATTGCCGGCATCAGCGGCATTCTCTGGTCAGCCGTGGCTGACGGCCTGGCTGACGACAATCGCTGGCGCTGGTTTTTCCTGGCCGGCCTGTTGCTGGGGCCGCTGGCCTACCACCTGCTGACAGCAACACCTTATCCCGCCGCCCCCTCTCTCGGCCTGCCCTTTGCCGTCGCCGGAGGCCTGCTGGTGGGCTTTGGCACCCGCCTCGGCAGCGGCTGTACCAGTGGCCACGGGGTCTGTGGCATCGGCCGGCTGTCAGTGCGCTCACTGGTAGCGACCATGACCTTCATGGTCACCGGCATAGTGACCGTCTACCTGTTGCGACACGCCTGGGGGATAACATGAAGAACCTGGTGGCACTGGCCTGCGGCCTGCTGTTTGGCGCGGGCCTTGCGCTCTCCGGCATGACCGACACGGCCAAGGTACTGGGCTTCCTGGACCTGTTTGGCCGCTGGGACCCGGACCTGCTGTTCGTGATGGGCGGCGCCGTGTGCGTTACCCTGGTGAGCTTCCGTTTGGTGCTGCGCGGCAAACCGCTGCTGGCGGCATCATTCAACCTGCCGACCCGGCAGGACATTGACCCGCGCCTGCTGGGCGGGGCCGCCCTGTTCGGTATCGGCTGGGGAGTGTTCGGCTACTGCCCGGGGCCGGCGCTGTCAGCGCTGGTGTACCTGGACATGACCACCGGGATCTTCGTGGTGTCCATGCTGGCGGGCATGGCACTGGCAGGCGTGGTGGTGAAGAAAGCCGGCAGCTAGTGGGCGAGCCTTGGAAACGGCCGCTCGGGCGCCTTGCCCATGCGGGCACAGTTCAGCAGGTAGTCGTCCACAGCGTGCTCGAAGGCTTCCTGCAGCGCGGTGCGGGTGTCGCCCTCGTAGCAGACCAGGGTGCTGATCTCGTCGATTTTGCCAAAGAAACACTGCAACTCCTCGCTGAAGTTGACGGTGCCGCGGTAACCGCGATAGGCAAGATAGTTCTTCATAAGTGTATGTATATCAATTCGCCCCACTGAAAAACAGTTGCGCGGGCGCGAAACGTGACCATCGGCCAACGGCTGGGCTAGAATCGCGAACTTTTTCACAGAACCGGGCCCATGAAATCCTTCCTGCCGCTGATTCGCAAAGAGTGGCGACTACTCAGTTTTGGCTTTGCCATGACCTTTGCCTCGAGCTTCGGCCAGACCTATTTCATCGCCCTGTTCAGCGGCGAGATACGCGCTGACCTGGGCCTGAGCCATGGCGAGTTCGGGGCGGTGTACTCGGCAGCCACCCTGGTCAGCGCCCTGCTGTTGCTGAAGACCGGCGTGCTGATCGACCGTATGGACCTGCGGCGCTATGCCTACCTGGCGATCTTTACCCTGGCTGCGGGCGGCCTGCTGCTGTCGCTGGCCAATTCCCTGGTGCTGTTGTTCATCGCCATGCTGATCATGCGCCAGGCCGGCCAGGGCCATGTCGGCATGGCCGGCGCCACCGCCATGGTGCGCTACCTGCCCCACGAGAAGGGCAAGGCCAATGCGCTGAGCGGTATAGGTTATTCCGCCTCGGAGGCAATTCTGCCCACGCTGGTGGTGGCCCTGCTGGCGGTGGTGGGCTGGCGTCAATCCTGGATAGTGTGGAGCCTTGCGCTGGCAGTGCTGTTGCCGCTGGCGGTGACCTACCTGCTGCGCGGCCACGACCGACGCCACGAGGATTACCTGGCCTCCATGGAAGTATCGGAGGATACGAACGAGCAGGACAAAGCACCTGTGCTGCGACAGTGGACTCGCGACGAGATGCTTCGCGACCCGCTGTTCTACCTGTTCATGCCAGCGCTGCTGGCACAGCCCATGCTGTTTACCGGCTTCATGTTCCACCAGGTACACCTGGTGGATGCCAAGGGCTGGTCTCTGGCCATCTGGGGCAGCCTGTATACGCTGTATGCAGTGACCTCCATCACCATGAAGCTGTTCACCGGGTTACTGGTAGACCGCTTTGGCGCCATTCGCCTGGTGCCCTTCGTCTGCCTGCCCATGGGCCTGGGGCTGGCCATCCTCGGTAGCGCCGATGGGCTGTGGGTGGCCGTGGTGTTCATGGTGCTGCTGGCCATCACCATTGGCAGCTACGCCACCCTCTCCTCGCCGTTTTTCGCCGAGAAGTACGGCACGCTGCACATGGGCGCCATCAAGTCGGTCACCACCGCGGCCATGGTGTTCTCCAGCGCCATCGCACCGGTGCTGATGGGCTGGCTCATCGACGCCGGCATCAGCATCGAGAGCCAGGCCTGGGGTTCAGTGGTCTACGTGGTGGTAGCCGCGAGCCTGGCATGGATCGCCAGCCGCCGCTGCCTGCGAGAAAACTAGAGCGTCCCTGCCTCGCGGGCCATATCCAGCGCCAGGTCTTCGATCATGTCTTCCTGGCCGCCCACGGTCTTGCGGCGGCCCAGTTCTACCAGGATGTCCCGTGAAGAGAGGTTGTACTTCTCGGCGCTGCGCTTGGCGAACAGCAGGAAGGAAGAGTAGACCCCGGCGTAACCGAGGGTCAGCGCGTCCCGGTCGATACGGATCGGCTGCTCCATCATCGGCACGATCAGGTCCTCGGCGATGTCCATGGCCTTGAACAGGTCGACACCGGTTTCCACCCCCATGCGCTCGCACACGGCGATAAACACTTCCAGCGGTGTATTGCCCGCCCCCGCACCCAGGCCCGCCATGGAGCCATCGATGCGCGAAGCGCCCGCCTCCACCGCCGCCAGCGAGTTGGCAATCCCCATGGCCAGGTTATGGTGGCCGTGGAAACCGATCTCGGTCTCCGGTTTCAGTTCCTGCCGGGCAAGCTTCACCCGGTCCGTGACGTCGTCCGGCAGCATGTAGCCCGCGGAGTCGGTGATGTAAACACAGTTGGCACCGTAGGACTCCATCAGCTTGAGCTGCTCGACCAGTTCTTCCGCGGGAATCATATGCGCCATCATCAGGAAGCCGACGGTGTCGAGCCCGTCGATCTGGCTGGCCATGCCGATATGCTGCTCGGACACGTCGGCCTCGGTGCAATGGGTGGCCACGCGGATCGTCGAGATACCGCAGTCGACTGCCATCTTCAGGTGATCGACGGTGCCTATACCCGGCAGCAACAGGGCAGACACCTTTGTGAACTCGACAACGCTACAGACTGCTCGCAGGTACTCCTCGTCGGAAGCCGCCGGGAAGCCGTAGTTGACGCTCTTGCCGCCGAGGCCATCACCGTGGGTGACCTCGATCAGCGGCACCCGGGCCTCGTCCATGGCTTTCGCCACCGCCACCATTTGCTCCACAGTGATCTGGTGCCGCATGGGATGCATGCCATCGCGCAGGCACATGTCGTGAACGGTGATATTCTTGCCTTTCAGGTCCATAGAAGACTCCTCGTGTTCTCCGTCATTCCCGCGAAGGCGGCGGCCCGCGGAGGGGAATCCAGCCAGTTGCAAGCGTATCTGGGCCCCCGCCCACGCGGGGATGACGGTTCAAGCGGCAGAGACATCAGGTGAGAAACTTCCGCTAAGTATTTGTTCTGCATATATTTCTGCCGTGCGCAGACCTGCTGCAGTCATAATGTCGAGGTTGCCCGCATATTTCGGCAGGAAATCCCCCTTGCCCTCCACCTCCATGTAGATCGACACCCGGGTGCCGTCGAATACCGGGCCGTTCTTGAGGGTGTAGCCGGGCACGTATTGCTGCACCTCGGCGATCATCTCGTGAACGGAATCGGTGATGGCCTGCTGGTCCGGCGTCTGCCGGGTCAGGCAGTGGATGGTGTCGCGCATGATCAGCGGCGGCTCGGCGGGGTTGATGATAATGATCGCCTTGCCCTCTTCTGCCCCGCCCACACGGCGGATGCCCTCGGCGGTGGTGCGGGTAAACTCGTCGATGTTCTTGCGGGTGCCGGGGCCGGCAGACTTCGAACTCACGGTGGCCACGATCTCCGCGTAGCTGACTTCCTGAATGCGGCTCACCGCATACACCAGCGGAATCGTCGCCTGCCCGCCGCAGGTCACCATGTTCACATTCATGGCCCGCGCCGCCACTGCCTCGTCGAGGTTCACGGTTGGTACACAAAACGGTCCGATCGCCGCCGGCGTCAGGTCGATCATCTGCTTGCCGTGTTCCTTGCACACGGCGGCGTGGCGGGCGTGCGCCTTGGCGGAGGTCGCGTCGAACACCAGGCTGATGTCCGCGAACTCGGGCATCGCGACCAAGCCGTCAATGCCCTGGTCGGTAACCGGAATGCCCCATTTGCGCGCTCGAGCGAGCCCGTCGGACTCGGGATCGATGCCGACCAGCGCGCCCATTTCGAGCAGCTTTGAGGTCCGCATCACCTTGATCATCAGATCGGTGCCGATATTGCCCGAGCCGATGATGGCGCATTTGATCTTGCTCATCGTGTCATTCCTTTGCGAAAGCGGCGCGGACCGAGCCGAGCCCGTTGATCCGTGCTTCGAAAACGTCGCCGGGCTGGGCCGGCACCATCGGCCCGAGGGCGCCTGACAGCACCACATCGCCGGGGTTCAGCGGGTGGCCCTCGGCGGCCATCTTGCGGGCGAGCCAGAGGGTCGCGTTGAGCGGGCTGCCGAGACAGGCGGCCCCCGCGCCGACCGAGACCGGCTCGTTGTTCTTCAGCATCACCATGCCGCAGAGCCGCGGGTCGAACTCGCCGAGACGCCGGGGC